>SVDT01000402.1 GCA_015057775.1 Paenibacillaceae bacterium
AGGCTCCCGACACCCCTGCAAAAGAGGGGCAGAAAATCTATCAGGGGAAACGGATTCATGATTATGTAACCGCTCTCTCCCATTTAGGCTACAAGCCAGAGGATGTAACCCGGATTCTTCTGACTCACAAGCATCCCGATCATTCCGGCGAGCTTAGAAGCTTTCCTAACGCAAAAATCTACCTTTCCAAAGCAGAGGCAGAAGCTTTAAAGTTAAGCGGAGACAATATTGTCCCTGTGGAGTTTAAAGATGGAGCCTACCATAACTTTGAAGCAAGTGAAAAGATCACAGATGGTATTTATTTCCTTCCTGCACCTGGACATACAAAAGGCAACAGCATTGTAATTGCAGAAAATGACGGATTGTTTTATCTCATACACGGGGACATTACTTATACCGATGCCGCCCTGATCGAAAACCGCCTGTCTGTGGTTTTTGAAGATCTTGAAGCTGCAAGAGAGACTCTGACAAAGGTTCGCTCCTTTATCAGTCAGAATCCAACGGTCTATTTATCTACCCATACACCAGAGGGTCTGTCCAATTTAAATGAGAAAAAGATCATGAAGCTTTAGAATCTCCTCTCCGGCACCAATTGCCTCCTTCCTTAATACCATGGTAGTAAGAAAGGAGGCAATCACTATGAGCACCTGCAGTTTTGACGGTCTGACCGGCCGTGTGGTAACTCCAGATGATCCTTTCTATCATGAGGCCAGACAAGTCTATAACCGGGCTGTCAACCGGTTTCCTCTGGCCATTGTTTACTGCCGGAATAGTTCCGAAGTCAGCAATGCGGTGTTATGGGCCAGAAAACGGGATATCTGTCTTCGCATTCGAAGCGGAGGCCACAATTATGAAGGATATTCTACAGGCAATGATGTACTTGATATTGATCTTAGTGAAATGAATCACATTTCAATTGATGAGGAGAACCGCACTCTTACTGTAGAGGGCGGTGTAAATAACAGACAGCTTTACGAATTTGTTTCTTTAAGAGGATATCCGTTTCCTGGCGGTACCTGCCCCTCAGTGGGAGTTACTGGTTATGTCATGGGGGGCGGCTGGGGACTCTCCTGCCGCTATCTGGGACTAGGATGTGACAGCCTGCTGAATTTTACCATGGTTAATTCAGAAGGCAGTTTCATCACAGCCAGTTCAGAAGAAAATCCGGATCTGTTCTGGGCGTGCAGAGGCGGTGGTGGCGGCAATTATGGAATTATTGTCTCCATGACCTTCCGGCTTCCCAAAAAGATTGATAAAATTACTCTGGTTGAAATCATGTATCCCGTTGCCGACCAGGAAAAGCAGGCTTACTTTCTTCTTGCCTGGCAGGAATGGCTGGAACACGCTGATCCACGAATTACACTGGTTGGCAGAATTTTTAATTCACAGGAAGAAGGTCTCTCCATTCTATCCAGAGGCTTTTTCTATGGACCACCGGAGGCTGCTCTTGGAAGCATCGCCCCCCTTCTGGAACTTGGCGGGGTGAAGTACCGTTTAAAATACGTGACGTTTTTAGAAGCAGTTACTATAATCGGAAGCTTTTATCCTCCTTTTGAAGCCTTTTTATCCGCAAGCGGTTTCGTGAAAAGAGAACTGACCGAATGTGAATGTCTGAAACTGGCAGGGCTTATTAACAAACGCCCTACAGGGTCCATTTACACCGGACTTTCTCTCTACGCACTGGGCGGCAGGGTTTCCGAAGTATCAACAGATTCCACTGCTTTTTATTATAGAGATGCCAGATACATCACCTGGCTCAATACGGTTTTTAAAAACAGCAAAGGGGAAAATGCCCTGTGGGTGGCACGCCAGTCTGGTTACCTGTCTTCTGTCACAACCGGCTCTTATGTAAACTTCCCATATGAAGGACTCCCCTGCTATCTGGAAGAATATTATGGCAGCCATGTCTGCAGATTAAAAAAGGTGAGAAAAGAATACGACCCCTGCAAGATTTTCACCTATCCACAGGCAATTGGCAGTTCCTGCCGCTGTTCCCAACTATAGGGTGACAGGAAAAGCACAGACGCTCCTTAAGGCAATCCACCGGAAGGGCGTCTGTTCTCATGAATCTGATTGTGTTTTTTCTTATGATCAGATATAATACTGATACAATTTATTAATATTTACTGCTATACCTCTGTTTTGACCCTATACAAATTCGTGCCAAAAAAGGAGATATTACAAATGAAAAATTTCAAAGACTACCCCATTTCTAAAAAGCTGCTGACAGGATTTCTTTCAGTAGCTCTCATCACATTGCTGGTAGGCATTGTAGGACTTGCCAGTATGCTGTTTATAAACAGCAAGGATACTTATATGTATCGTTCAAAGACAGCCCCTCTTGACGATATGTTCCACACAATGGAAAGTCTGTATCAGATCAGAACCGATTCCAAAGATATTATAAGCAATGCCGGTAATAAAGAACGGATTGGAGAACTGGAAAAATCCTACGCTCAGGAAAAGGAACAGTTTTTAAACCACTCTGCAGTTTATAAAGCTTCCATACCCGCAGGCTCTCAGTCCATGACTTTATTTGAAGAGGCAGTTTCTCTCTTCTCCAGCTCCTATGACCCTGCCATGACAAAATCCATTGAATTTGCAAAAGCCGGAAAAAAAGAGGAAGCAGAGAAAGCCATGACCGATCAGCAGGACAGCATACAGAAAGTATATGATAACTTCGATGCTATCATTGATCAGCGTATGAGTGAAACAAAGGAGCTTAGTGACTTAAATGAGCTCGTTGCGCTCATTTCCACAGTGGTTCTTGTTCTCTTAATCATCTGCGGTGTTTCAGCCGCTGTCTTACTGGGAGTTAGAATTTCCACAATGATCAGCAGACCAATTAAACAGGTGGTAAAAGCAGCGGAGCTGATTTCTCTTGGTTATATAGATGTTGACTTAGCCGACCTTGATTCCAAGGATGAAACCGGTCAGCTGGCTGATGCATTTTCTAAAATGCTGG
>SVDT01000403.1 GCA_015057775.1 Paenibacillaceae bacterium
AAATGCAGTTCTGGACGAGTTTCACCAAAAGCTGGTGGAGGCAAAGGCTTCTCTTGAGGATAAAAATGTTTTGGATAAAACCTTTAGTGTGATTGAAAGTGACGGAAACGGTGGTATTTGGGTTTACGGTGATAAATGGGGACGTGGGGGAGATTTATTATACAGTCAGCTGGAACTTCAGGCGCCGGAAATTATTGAGAAGGAAATTATCGCAGCGGAACAACACAGAGATGTTTCCATGGAGGTCATCAGTGATTATATCGGCGATTATATCATAATTGCCAGAGGTCTTGAGGAATTAGAGGGAAACACAATCTGGGAATCTTTGCCTGCGGTTAAGGCAGGAAATGTGATTCCTATTGATTTTACCTTGTTTTATGATATTGATATTTACTCCTCAAACGTACAACTGGATTATCTGTTAAATGCTCTGCTGAAAACACAAGAGTAATGTTATTATCACCGCAGAAAGGAACGACACCATGAAAAATATGACAACAAAGGGATGGAAGGGTTCCATCAACTTTGCCTTTTACATGGCTCTTGGATTTGGACTTTTATTGATTGTTTCTGCAGCCTCCATTACATTTGGTGCTGCCGACATGAGAATTGCCACTGCATGGGAGGCGGTTTTTCAATTTAATCCTGAATTAACAGAGCATCAGATTATACAGACACTGCGTCTCCCCAGAACTGTGGCGGATTTAATGGTAGGCTGCAGTTTAGCTGTTTGCGGTGCAATCATGCAAGGGACAACCAGAAATCCACTGGCTGACTCCGGACTGATGGGTATTAGTTCGGGGTCAACGTTTGCTATGGCACTTTGTATGGCATTTTTGCCCATGCGGACTTACGGACAGACCATGCTGTTTGCATGTATGGGTGCTGCTGTCACAACGGCAATGACTTATTTTATTGCATCCATGGGAAAAGGAGGAATGACGCCCCAGCGCCTTGTTTTGGCCGGGATTTCAATCTCCATGCTGTTTGGCGCATTCAGCCAGTATATTTCCATCAGATATCATTTGGGACATGCCCTTGCTTATTGGACAGCAGGAGGAACGGCGGGGGCTAAATGGAGTGAGCTGTTAACTGTTTTACCGGCTTTTGGTCTTGGTGTGATTGGAGCCGTTGCAATTTCACCTTCCGTCACAGTGCTCAGCTTAGGGGAAGATGTAGCCACGGGTCTTGGATTAAAAACAAGATTTGTGAAGGGTATCTCTACGATTATTGTGCTCCTGCTTACAGGACTTTCCGTGATTATTGTTGGTCCGGTTGGCTTTGTGGGTTTAATTACTCCTCATATTGTCCGGTATTTTGTGGGAGTAGATTACCGCTATATTATTCCAGCATCAGGACTGTACGGTGCGTTGCTTACAGTTTTTGCGGATCTGGCAGGAAGATTAATCAATAAGCCATACGAAACACCCATAGGCATTATCTTTGCCGTTATTGGTGTTCCTTATTTCCTCTATCTGGCAAGAAAACAAAGGAGGGAATTTGAGTGAAAAAGAAAGGTTTTATTTTGTTATTTATGACTGTTTTAATGGTGCTGGTTGCGATTATCAGTATTAATTCAGGTAAAATGAACCTTACTCCTGCAGAAGTAATGAGTGTGATTTCAGGAAAAGGTACACCGAAGCAGAACCTGATTATTATGGAATTTCGTCTGCCCCGCATAATACTGGCGGTTTGCGTTGGAATCGGTATGGGAATTTCAGGCTGCATCATGCAGAGTCTGTTAAGAAATGATATGGCAAGCCCGGGCACCTTGGGCATCAGCTCCGGTTCAGGACTCTTTGTATTAATTTTTGTTGTGATTTTTTCTGCGAAGTCCAATTCTTCGGCAATCTTAATGCCTGTATTATCTTTTGTGGGCGGAATGACTGCCGCGGGGTTGATTTTTCTTCTTTCCTACCGGAAGAACAAAGATATTTCCCCCACTGGATTGATTTTAACGGGTGTGGCACTGGGAAGCGGTTATGGTGCGTTAACTACACTGCTTACTCTGAAACTGGATCAAAATCAGATGGAATTTATACAGCGCTGGAGTGCAGGCAGCCTGTGGGGAGATGACTGGCGGTATCTGGCGATTTTGGTACCATGGACAGCCATTTTGTGCGCATATGCATTATATAAATCCCATGTGCTGAATATTTTAAACCTTGGAAATGAAACGGCTACAGGTCTGGGCACTGCGGTAAAGCCGGAATTTATCGGCCTGACGGTGGCGGCAGTGGCGCTTTCTTCTGGAAGTGTATCTCTGGGAGGCAATTTCTTCTTTGTAGGCATGATTGCTCCTCATATGGCAAGAAAAATCGTTGGCTCTAACCACAAACTGCTTCTTATAGCGGCTGGGCTGTGCGGAGCCATAATCGTTCTGCTGGCAGATACCATAACAAGAACCATCAGCCTGGGTACGGATGTACCTACGGGCATTGTAATTACAGTGCTCAGCACACCATACTTTTTGTATCTATTGGCAAAAGCAAATAATTAAGGAGTACAGTATGAATAGTATTGCGACACAAAACTTAGACATTGCGTATGACAATGCACTGATTGTTGAGAATCTGGAGATGGCCATCCCTCGTAATAAAATCACGTCAATCATCGGCCCCAACGGATGCGGAAAATCAACGGTACTAAAGGCGGTAGGGCGCATTTTGAAGCCGAAGAAAGGTATGGTTTATTTAAACGGCGGTGACATTTCCACTTTACCCACAAAAGAGATTGCAAAAAAAATGTCCATTTTACCTCAGACCCCTTCAGCACCTGGTGGATTGACAGTAAGTGAACTTGTTGCCTACGGAAGATTTCCTCATCAAAATGGCTTTGGAAAGTTAACAAAAGAAGATAAAAAAATAGTAGAGTGGGCAATTTCTGCAACAAAGCTTTCTGACCTGGAGCATCGGGAGGTAAACACCCTGTCAGGCGGTCAGCGGCAAAGAGTCTGGATTGCCAT
>SVDT01000404.1 GCA_015057775.1 Paenibacillaceae bacterium
TCCCTTCTGTATCACCGTGTGGAATCAGCTCTAAAAGGCGTTCAATCATGGTAATCTGAGAACATTTTGCTAATGGAAGCTTTGTTAAATAAACCAAAAGACCAGTTAATGCATTATTGCCCTCTTTTGGTGTGGAGGCATGGGCACTTTCTCCCACAGCGGTAATATGAGCCATATCGCCCTCGAAAGCCAGTTCAAAACCAACGCCGGTTTCCTTCTCACATTCTGCGGCAATACTGGTTAATACTTCTTTGTCAAGGCCGGCAACGGTAGCATTGGCCTTACCCGGCACAACATTTACCTTAACGCCTGCTTTGATGCTTACAAGCTTTGGAAGTGCAGCTGACGGCTCCCAGTCAGCTGTAAAATGACCGTTTAATCCGCCTTTTTCCGTGTTGACAACTGGGAATGCTCCGTCTGGAGAAAAGGTCATGGGTGCTTCCTTTTCGATGGAATAATAATGGGCAATATCGGAGCTGCCGCATTCTTCATCTGTTCCAAGGATCAGGCGTACATTTTTCTTTAACGGAATGTTTAATTCCTTCACTGCACGCATGGCATAAAGAGCTGCCATTGCTGGTCCTTTATCATCGGAGGTTCCTCTTCCGAATAATTTGTCCCCTTTTACAACTGGTTCAAAAGGTTCTGTTTCTTTCCAGCCTTCTCCTGCCGGCACCACATCCAGATGGGCCAGAATATCAAGCTGGTGTTCCTTATCATTTAAATCGGCTGTTCCCACATAGTTGTCATAATTGGTGATAGTAAATCCATAAGAGTCCGCGATATCAAGTGCTTCCTCCAGCGCCTGAAATGCTCCGGGACCATAAGGCATCCCTTCTTTGTAAGGCATCTTCTCACTGTTGATTCTGCAAAGTCTGCAGATATCTTCAATCATTTCCTCCTTATGAGAATCAATGTACTGGCCAATCTCTTTCTTATACATAAATCCGCACCCCTTTCTGCTTTACTGTCTTTTATTTCATCATGGCAGCCAGTGTCTCGTTCACTACCTTGCCATCTGCTTTTCCCTTCACTTTAGGCATCAGAACTTTCATGATCTTTCCTTTGTCTGCAGCAGTGGGTGTTTCAATTCCAAGTTCCGTAAGCACACCGCTTATGATCTCCTTAATCTGATCCACACCCATATCCTCTGGTGCGAACTCTTTGTATACTGCTATTCTGAAAGTAGCCTCTTCTTTTATGTCAGTACGGTCTGCCGGAGCCTGCTCAAATGTCTCCTGAGTCTGTCTCAGTTCCTTTTTCACAACTGCATCTGCTTCTTCATCCGTAATGGGCGTATGGTCTTTCTTATCGATCTCAAAATTCTTAAGAGCGGAAAGGAGCATGGATAACGCATCTTTTCTCTGCTTATCCTTTGCCTTCATCGCTTCTACCATCGCCTGTCTTACTTCATCAATTCTACTCATTGTCTGCTGCCTCCTTGTTTTTATACATGACCAGATCCTGCTTGTTCAATTAGTTGTGTCCGAATTCAGAAAGTTTGAGACCCGGATTGCGGTCCAGTACCATTCCGACACTCCAGCTGTTTACAAAAAGCAGAAGCGGGTTATCTTTTAAGTCCTTAATCCGTTTCATGTCAGATGTACCCTGAATTTTTGCCACATCAACCTCTGAGCTGTTTTCTATCCAGCGGATATGCTCATATGGCAGCTTTTCAAGCTTCACTTCCACGTTGTATTCATTCTCCAGACGATAGGTAAGAACTTCAAACTGCAGTTCTCCCACCACGCCTACAATGATCTCCTCCATTCCAGTGTTAAATTCCTGGAAAATCTGGATCGCACCTTCCTGGGCGATCTGATTCACACCTTTAATAAACTGCTTGCGCTTCATGGTATCGATCTGACGCACTCTGGCAAAATGCTCCGGTGCAAATGTAGGGATTCCTTCGAATTCAAATTTTTCACTGGATTTGCAGAGGGTATCTCCGATGGAGAAAATACCGGGATCAAATACACCGATGATATCTCCGCCATATGCCTCTTCTACAATCTTTCTGTCCTGAGCCATCATTTGCTGGGGCTGGGATAATCGCAGTTTTTTTCCTCCCTGAACATGATTTACTTCCATTCCGGCATCAAACTTACCGGAAACGATTCTCATGAAAGCAATCCTGTCTCTGTGGGCCTTATTCATATTTGCCTGGATCTTAAAGACAAACGCAGAAAAATCCTCATCGAAAGGATCAACCACACCTGTGGTGGTCAGTCTTGGAAGAGGTGAGGTGGTCATCTGAAGAAAATGCTGTAAAAATGTTTCTACACCGAAATTGGTCAGCGCAGAACCGAAAAATACGGGAGATAAATCTCCTCTGCTAACCCGTTCCATATCCAGTTCATCACTGGCTCCATCAAGAAGTTCTATCTCGTCCATCAGCTGTCTGTGAAAGGATTCTCCGATCAGGGCATCTACCTTGTCATCTCCTAACTGAACTTCGGTGGATTCTACTTCTTTTTGTCCGTTCATGGCTGCCTTAAAAGTGGTAATCGAGCCTTTAAACCGGTCATAAACACCTTTAAACTCTCTGCCGCAGCCAATAGGCCAGTTCACCGGGCAGGTTCTGATACCAAGAACGGATTCAATCTCATCCATCAGTTCAAAGGGATCTCTTGCCTCCCGGTCCATCTTATTTATAAAGGTAAAAATCGGTATATGTCTCATCACACAAACTTTAAAAAGCTTAATCGTCTGTGCTTCCACACCCTTGGAACCATCAATAACCATGACTGCAGAATCTGCCGCCATCAAAGTACGGTACGTATCCTCAGAGAAATCCTGGTGTCCGGGGGTGTCCAAAATGTTAATACAAAATCCGTCGTAATTAAACTGTAGCACGGAGGAGGTTACGGAAATACCTCTTTCCTTTTCGATCTCCATCCAGTCGGAAACCGCGTGCCTTGATGACTTTCTTCCTTTTACAGAGCCTGATAAATTAAT
>SVDT01000405.1 GCA_015057775.1 Paenibacillaceae bacterium
AATACTGCTGGGAAAGCTTACTCTTCTTTTTCAACGGTTTCTTTTATTAATCAATATATTAATGCGTGAAAGGAATTTTGTCAACAGGTAATTAAAAAAACTTTATTTATTTTTCGGAATCTGTGATAGAATAAAAAAAAGATGTGGGTTGAAAGGAGAATTTATGAACAGACTGTTAGTTGTGGTGGACATGCAGAAGGATTTTATAGACGGTTCATTGGGAACGGTAGAGGCGCAGGCAATCGTTGCCAACGTAAAAAAGAAAATTGAAGAATATCAGGCTGCAGGAGACGATGTGATCTTTACTCTTGATACTCATGAAGATAATTATATGGATACCCAGGAAGGAAAGAACCTTCCAGTTCTGCACTGCGTGAAGGGGACCTCCGGCTGGGAGCTGGCTGATGTTTTAAAAGAGATACCGGGCAGGCGTTTTGAGAAAAATACCTTTGCCAGTACGGCTGTGGGGGAATATGCAGCATCAGGTAATTATGAATCCATAGAGCTGATCGGTCTGTGCACCGATATCTGCGTTATCTCCAATGCCCTGTTAATCAAGGCTTTTCTTCCGGAGACTCCGGTACTTGTGGATTCTTCCTGCTGTGCGGGAGTAACACCAGAAAGTCATGAAAATGCGCTGAATTCCATGAAGATGTGCCAGGTTACCATTTTATAAATAAAATATAAAAAGCAAAAAAACAACTCATGCAGTTGCTTTTTTGCTTTTTTATTGTAATTATCTGCCCAGGCCTTCTAAATCCTGATAGAAACCGGGGTAGGAGATATTTACGCATTCTGCTCCCTTAATTTCTGTTTCCCCCTCTGCACATAATCCGGCAACCGCGAAGGTCATGGCAATTCTATGATCCAGCTTACTGTCGATCACGGCTCCATGAAGGGTTCTGCCCCCACGGATGATCATTCCATCCTCTGTCTCTGTGACATCGGCGCCCATTGCAGAAAGATTGCGCACCATTACTTCAATGCGGTTGGATTCCTTTACCTTTAATTCCCCTGCATCTCTTATTACGGTTTCCCCCTCTGCAAAGCATGCCATGGCAGCTATGACAGGAAGTTCATCAATTAATGTGGGGATGATGGAACCACCTATTTCTGTTCCGCGAAGAGTACTGTATTTTACAAGAATATCAGCAGTCGGTTCACCGGAATCGGTATTTTTGTTAAGCAGTGTGATGTCTGCACCCATATCCCTGCATACGGAAAGAATTCCGTCTCTGGTTGGATTGATTCCCACATGCTTTAAAAGTATTTCAGAGCCAGGTACTAAAAGACCTGCTGCGATGAAAAAGGCAGCAGAGGAGATATCCCCAGGAACTACGATTCTGTTTCCGTACAATTCCTTCGCAGGCCGAATGGTAGCAGTTGTACCTTCTGTGGATACATCAGCACCAAAGTATTTCAGCATGATTTCAGAATGGTTTCTTGATACATAAGGTTCCGTTACCTTTGTCTCTCCATCCGCATAAAGACCTGCCAGAAGTATGGCTGATTTTACCTGGGCAGAGGCTACCTTGCTGGTATAATGAATGCCGTAAAGCTTCTTTCCGGTAATGGCAAGAGGCGCACAGCCATTGCCTTCCAGGCTTCGTATGTCTGCGCCCATATGTGAGAGCGGATCCATGATCCGTTTCATCGGCCGCTTTTTAATGGAATCATCGCCGGTAAGAGTGACGTCAAAGTCCTGGGCAGCCAGAATGCCGGATATGAGGCGGGTGGTGGTTCCGCTGTTTCCACAGTCCAGTATTGTATCCGGTTTTTTTAGCCCCAACAGACCGTTTCCATGAACGATCACAGAGTCCCCGTTATTTTCAATCCCGATTCCCATTTTTTCAAAGCAGGCAATCGTGGACAGACAGTCAGCGCCCTGGAGAAAATTGGTGATCTCAGTGGTTCCCTTTGCCAGAGAACCGAACATAATACTGCGGTGGGAAATGGATTTATCGCCGGGTATGGATAGTTCTCCCCTGAGAGGGGAGGCTTTTGTAAATTTCATAGGATACCTCTCTTAATTGGATATTAATTCATAATGATAGCGTTCCAGCTGCTTCCAGGCCTGATCCATGGTTTCCTTGTCGTAAAATGCAATACGCAGAGTTCCTTCTCCGTGCTCTCTGTTATGATTGATTCCGATATTCCGGATACTGATCCCTTTGGCAGCCAGGATAACAGAAAGGGTGGAAATGGCACCAACTTCATCTGCCATATCAACGGTAAAGGAATATTCAGGCGCAATGGGACCGGTTGCTTTTTCAGAAAAAGAATTCCGGTAATCCCTGGAGGTTTCAAACAGCTGGTTGATATAACTGCCATTTTTTTTATTTAATTCACCCAGAATCAGATTTAAGGAAGCGATGTAGCGCTCCAGAATAAGAGAAAGATTTTTATGGTTTGTCATACAGATCTGTTCCCACATTTCCGGTGAAGAGGAGGCGATTCGCGTGATATCCTTAAATCCTCCGGCAGCAAGCCGTTTCATAAGCCCCTGCTGGTTGTCAGAGTCCTTTACTAAGTTTACCAGACTTGAGGCAACGATATGGGGCAGATGACTGATAGCAGCCGTCACAAAATCGTGCTCATGATAATCTAAAACGATGGGAATGGAACCAATCATCTCTGCAATATGTACGAGACGATTGGTCTGCTCCTTCGTTGTCTGCGCAGTCGGAGTAATAATATAGTAAGCATTTTCCAGCAAATGATCCGTAGAATTTTCATAGCCTGTTTTTTCTGAGCCTGCCATTGGGTGGCCGCCCACAAACCAGGATTCCATTCCAAGGCGGATTACGGCTTCGTGGATGTCGGTTTTGGTGCTCCCCACATCGGTGACGATAGCTC
Organism: Paenibacillaceae bacterium; assembly: GCA_015057775.1. Lineage (GTDB taxonomy): Bacteria > Bacillota > Clostridia > Lachnospirales > Lachnospiraceae > Lacrimispora. Next base: position 2,857 of record SVDT01000405.1, read on the forward strand.
CTGGTTTTAAAAAGGGCTGAATTTTGCTTAGATATTCTGCATTGTATTCCACTGGCGTACAAAG
>SVDT01000406.1 GCA_015057775.1 Paenibacillaceae bacterium
AGAGGATAGAAGTGCACGCTTTGTATGTAACATTGCGGCAGTTCTTCCTGATGGCAGGGTTCTTCATACGGAGGCAACCATGGAAGGTCTGATTGCGGACAAGCCGGCTGGCGGGGAAGGATTTGGTTATGATCCCATTCTTTATATACCTGAATTTCATATGACTTCAGCAGAGCTTTCCATGGATCAGAAAAACAGGATCAGTCACAGGGGAAAGGCGCTGGAAGCCATGAAAGATAAGCTGAGAGAGCAGTTGGGAGAGGAGCGTCATGAAAGTACTGATTGTCAGTGATACTCACCGCAGGGATGAGAATCTTTTACGGGTGATCCAAGAAAATAAACCCTTTGACATGCTCATACATCTTGGAGATTCCGAAGGAAGTGAAAAGAAGATTGAGAGCTGGCTGGATGAGGGCTGTGAACTGCATATGGTTCTTGGAAACAATGATTTTTTCTCTGATCTGGAACGGGAGGAAGAAATCAAACTGGGCAGTTACCGGATACTTCTGACTCATGGACATTATTATAACGTATCTCTTGGAGTGGAGCGGCTGGAAGCGGAGGCCATGGAGCGTAATATTCAGATCGCCATGTTCGGGCATACCCACAGACCGTTTTATGAGGTACATAACGGGATCATAATTTTAAATCCCGGAAGTATGTCCTATCCACGCCAGGAAGGCAGAAGACCCTCTTATATGATTATGGAACTGGATGAGCAGGGAGAAGCTCATTTTACGCTGAATTTCCTGGATAAAGAATAAATGAAAAAACCCTGACGGAGAGGATGATTTTTGACCAGCTCTGTCAGGGTTTTCTCTTATTTGGTTATCTCCAGCCTTCGGGTAAATATGCCAGAGTGATGGTGATCATATCGTCTGCCAGCTTTTTCACTTCTTCGTCGCTTGCTCTGCCTTTTACCAGGGGATCGCTTAAGAAAGCTTCATAAACCAGTGTACGGTCGCAAGTAAGGGCTGCTTTTAAAATGCGCTCGTGATTGGCAACGTGGGGTTTTATCAGTTCCAGCACTTCCTCAGGAATGGAACCTGCGATCACGGGTTTAATGCTGTCGCGGCCAAATACTGCATTCGTTTCTACAACCGCATCTTCTGGAAGATTTGCAATCTGTAAGAAAGAGTTTGGTATATTTACATTGCTGATGGTCCGGTCAAGACCACATAATGATTTAATTAAAAGAATTCCTTCTTCTCCTGACGGTTTTAACTCAATCTCCTGTTCTCCGTCAGCCAGACGGCGGCTCTTTTCCAGACGTTCTTTTAAGTCATTCTTTCTCCAGTCAACAGTGGTGAGACCAAATTTCCAGGATTTAACCGTCTCCGGGTCTTTTAAATAATCGGTTCCAGGCATGAATTCTGCAAGATGACGGTCCCCTGCAGCAGCAATCAGACCATAGCGGCGGAACAGGTCAAATTTCACCCGGTGTGCGCATTCAAATGTGCTGTTTGCCCAGTTTTTATCCGGCTCTTCATAGCCCTCTTCATAATGAGCATTGATATAATCCCGGTAAACAGGAAATAAGTCGATTCCTTTATAAGAAGCCTCATCAAACCAGGTAAAATGGTTAATACCAAGAACATTGACATGAATGTCCCTGCGGTCAATGGATTCCAGTCCCAGGGTTTCCTCACAGATGCCCTTTAACACCTTCTGAGTGCCAAATACTTCGTGACAGCAGCCAAATGCCTTAATCTGCGGAAATACATGATAAAGGGTCTTTACACACAGAGACATGGGGTTTGTATAGTTAATAACCCAGGCATCAGGGGCGTAATCCCTGATTGCCTCTGCTATGGTAACAAACATTGGGATGGTACGCAGAGCACGGATCATTCCGCCAGGGCCGGCTGTATCACCAACTGACTGATAGATACCAAGTCTTTCCGGAAGATGGACATCAGAATCCATCTCGTCGAAGGTTCCCGGGAGAATGGAGATGACAGCAAAATCACAGCCTGTCAGCGCATCTTTTAAAGAATCAGACTGGACATAATCCCATTTTCCGATGGTATCCTTGCGGGCGCTTAACTGATTGCCAATAATTTCATTGTTTTTTGAAGCAGCAGGATCAATGTCGTAAAGCCGGATTGTTCCGCTCATGGAATCATCCATGGAAAGGTCCGTCATAAAAGTCCAAGCCCAGCCTCTGGAACCGCCGCCGATGTAAGCGATTTTAATATCACTTACTTTGTTGTTTTCGTATTTCATAAAGGTTTCCTCCTGAAACTAAGAAATATTGAATAGGTTCGTATCACTCTCTATTGCATATTATAATGCATTATAGTATTATAATACTAATAAAATTGATGCTTATTTTGCAATAATCATACTTTTGGCTACTGATCAGGAGAGAAAAATGGAACGAATCATATTTGAAGAGAGCATGGAAGGCGTAGTGATCGATGAAGTGGCAAGAGATGACGGATTTTCCATGACAATGAAACATTTTCATGATACTTATGAGTTGTATTTTCTCTTAAGCGGAGAACGTTATTATTTTATTGAAAAAGAGACCTATTACGTAAAGACCGGAGATGTGGTATTGGTCAACCGGCAGCAGGTGCATAAGACAAGCCAGGCCGGAAACGGTAGTCATGACCGTATTCTGCTCCAGCTCAACGGACGGTATCTGGAGTCCTGGTTAAATCATGCAGGGATTTATTCCCTGGAAAAGCTGTTTGGTGATTATTATGGGGTTGCAAGACTTTCCGAAAAGGAATGGGAGGAGATGAAATCCCTGCTTCTGTCCATCAGAGATGAAATAAAAGGCAGGAGAGAACGGTATGAAGTTATGGTCCGTCTCCTGATTTCCAGAATTCTTCTTATGGTTTACAGAAGCCGTAAAAAAAATCTGTTAAAGGATATGCCCATTACGGTTCA
>SVDT01000407.1 GCA_015057775.1 Paenibacillaceae bacterium
CAAGCTTGGAAACCTGGTTAACGGGCATATCGTAATTTACACTGAGAAAATTTTTGCTGGTCAGCTGCTGTATGCTTCTTTTGGAGTTAAGGCTGAAACCATATCTTCCTCCGAATTTTTCGATTAAGGAATTTCTGGTCATAAAACCAATGGCGGCTCCGCCTTCTGTCACTGTAAATTCCGTAATTGAGGGATCATTTTGAAGTTCCTCATATATTCTCAGAGCCTTTTCCTGTGGGAAAAAAGTATGCCCTGAACGTGACAGATACCCGGCCATAGGATAAAGCGAAGCTATGTTTTTCCTGATGTAATTTTTTGCCTGACAGCGTCTGATTAAATCAGCCTTATCTTTGGAAATATCTTTAAAATCCGGATCGGGGCAGCCTAAAAAGAAGCCCTGGCCATAACCGACTCCCAGACTAACCAGTGTTTCCAATTCTGATTCCGTTTCAACTCCTTCTGCAATTACAAGTATACCTGCATTTTTCCCGAATTCAGACAGTGCCTTAATCAGTAACTGTTTTGTTTCATCCTTATGTACATCTCTGATCATATTCATGTCAAGCTTTATTAAATCAGGTCTGGCATTTGCAATTATATTAAGTCCAGAGTAACCGGCGCCCACATCATCAATTGCAATTCCGTAGTTTTGCTTTTGATAATGCTCAACTGCAGATGTAAAGGCATGGGTATCCAATATAGATACACGTTCTGTTATTTCAAAAATGATGTCATTGGAATTTAAACCGAATTTATTAAGGTATGCTTTGGTGAAGCCTTCCCGAAAGGCGTTATCATAAATAATATTACAGTTTACATTGAGAAATAGCTTTTTACCCCGCTCCATATGTATGGAATGTTCCAGTGCTTTTACCCTGCACAGAGTTTCCAGTTCCCAGGACTTATTATGTTTAAATGCTGTTAGAAACATCTCCTCAATATTCATTTCCAGTTCTTTTTGAGAAATTCGGCTTAATGCTTCATATCCGTAGGTTTTTCCATCTACAAGGGAAACAATTGGCTGGAATACCGGTGTCAAATGCCGGCCTTCTAAAATTCTGTTTAATAGCCGCTGCTTGTCGTCCATAACAATGCTCCTTATTCCGTTCACAATGTGATGAATTTATATTATTGGATAAATTAAATTTAAACAAGAATATTACGGTAAAGATTATGTAATACTTGTCTTAACAGCTAGTGCTCCTTTTTGAAAAAATAGCATTTTATATTTTCTTTTCCTGTATCTTCCAATTTCTAATCCATTTTAATAAGAAGAGAGAGAATCAAATTTATATTTCTATACGTGGGAGCATTTGTGTGTTTTGATAGCGTCACTTTAGTACAGTAAATTGGTAGTTGGGTTTTTATCCATCTTAAATACTATATTTGGACGATCGTTAGTTACTTATGACGATGAATTAAAAAAATCAAAAAAAATACATGGCAATTTACACAAAATATTAGAAAAAAATTCTACATAAAACCTAGAAAAATTTGCTTAAAGAGACTAACTTTACAATTTGTTTACATTTTAGGTTAAAAAATTAATAATAATTTTAGATTTTAGGGAGTCAAAATTGTTCCAAATGTTCAAACAATTGTGCGCATTAATAAGATGTTATGAATCAGTCAAAAAGTTGACAATTTTTGCAGATGAAAGTATGATACACGGTATACCTGAGCAACATTGTATATTTACGCGTACAATATTGTGAATCGGGAACCATAAAGGAGAAAAAACAGTCTCTAAGAAAGGAAGTGAGCATTACGGAGGAGCTGGCAGAGAAGTTATTAGAGGAACTGAACTGCGAAACGGTCTTTACCATTCCCATATTCGGCGGCATTCCAATCGCTGAGTCCGTAGTGGTGACATGGGTTATCATGTTGGCATTGACTGTCCTTTCCATCATCCTGGTTAGAAATCTACAGGTTGAGAACCCTGGAAAGAAACAGCAGGTGCTTGAGATGGCCATCGGCGGGCTTTACAATTTCTTTGAAAGTCTGATCGGTGAGGAAGGGAAACGTTATATCCCTTATCTGATATCTGTGGCAATTTATATTGCAGTGGCGAACTTAATCGGCATCATTGGATTTAAGCCTCCCACCAAGGATTTAAATTCCACGGCTGCACTTGCGGTTATGAGCATTGTGCTGATTGAATACTCCGGTTTTCATAAAAAAGGGGGAAAAGGTTTTCTGAAGGCATTTGCAGAGCCAATGCCGCTGTTGACCCCAATGAATGTCATGGAACTATTTATCAGACCATTGTCGCTGTGTATGCGATTATTCGGTAATGTTTTGGGATCATTCGTAGTAATGGAACTGATCAAGCAGGTGGCGGGTTTTATCGTACCAATTCCGTTCACCATGTATTTTGACATTTTTGACGGATTGATTCAGGCATACGTATTTGTATTTTTAACAGGTCTATTTATGAAAGAAGCATTAGAATAAAACTATTGATGAAAAAGGAGAAATAATTATGTTTGCAGCAATTGGAGCAGGAATCGCAGTATTTACAGGTTTAGGAGCAGGAATCGGTATCGGTATCGCAACATCAAAAGCAACAGACGCAATTGCAAGACAGCCTGAGGCAGAAGGTAAAATCAGCAAAATGCTGTTACTTGGTTGTGCACTTGCAGAGGCAACCGCTATTTATGGTTTCGTTGTAGCCATTCTTATCATTTTATTCCTTAAATAATTTATACCGACAGAATGTACATGGAAAAAAATATTAGAAAGGCAGGCGATACAGATGCTTAGACTGGATATGAACTTTGTGTGGAATATCGTGAATCTCATCGTCCTGTATTTTCTGCTGAGGCATTTCCTGATTCAGCCGGTTATGAATGTCATTAATAAACGGCAAACGATGATTGAGCAGATCATCAGCA
>SVDT01000408.1 GCA_015057775.1 Paenibacillaceae bacterium
CCCCTATGAGGCCTGCCCTAATAATCCGATTTTAACCCACCGCCATTTGGGACATAATTACCCGGTTCAGTGTATCGGGCATGGAGATCTGATTGAGACTCCGGATAAAAAATGGTTTATGGTGATGCTTGGTACAAGACCCTTAAATGGTTGTGCTGAATTAGGCAGAGAGACATTTCTTACAGATGTAATATGGGAAGATGGCTGGCCGGTGGTGAGTCCTGGTTTGGGAAAGGTGCATGAGTGCCTAGAGGTTTCCTCTTCGGATAAAGAGCAAGAGGTTTTACCGTCTGAGTCCGATATGAAGTGGACAGATCCCCTTGATATGCGCTTTATTGGTTTAAGAGATCACCCATCCCGGCTGCCTCTAAAAATCAACGGAGCCGGCAGCCTGCAACTTCCTTACCTCCCTGTAACCATAGAAGATTTGTCCGTTCCTGCCTATGTAGGGATCCGGCTTTTATCCAGAACTTTCCATATCCAGGTAACCATAGAGTCTGAGCCAAAAGGAGCGGAGGAAGCGGGGCTTGTTTATTTTTACAATGAAACCCATTATGTAAAAGTTGTCATTTGTGAAAGAGAAGGACAGCTGGAAGCGGTAACGATCATTCGAAAAGGGGATGATTGGGAGGAGAAAGGCAGAACAGAAGTAACCGGCAGGATTCATGAAATTAAGCTGTTGGGGCATGACCAGACAATGTCTGTTGAAATTGATAATCAGATCGCAGGTCAGCCCTTCCATATAGGGGATCTCTGTTCACAAAAAGCCGGTGGATTCACCGGCTGCACTGTAGGGGTATATGCTTCTTCCGTACATGAAGCTTCTGACCATTTCGCAGTTTTTGGACCGCTTCATGTCCACTTTTTTGATTAATTCTGTATATACATCTGGCGGAATTCCGTAGGTGTACAGGATTTAATGATTTTGAACATACGTATAAAGGCGGAGGGGCTGGAAAAGCCGGAGCGCAGTGCTACTTCAGTGACAGAAAGCTGAGGATTAATCAGCAGCGTTTCGGCAACAGCTATCCGCTTTTTATTGACATATTTATAAAATGATATATTTGCAAATTGTTTAAACAGCCTGGAAAAATGATATTTGCTGAAGCCAAGGAGGGATGCAACTTCCTCTAAGGTTAATTCCTCTGTGCAGTGGCTGCTGATATAATTGCAGATGTAAATGAATTTCTCTGCATATTTTTTTTGCTGAATGTTGCCTATATCAAGAGAACTGACCTGCTGGGTATGGTTTCGCCCAATCAGAGCAAACATTTCCAGAAGCCTTGAGTAAATCTTTGTTTCTGTGAGAGGCATGTCCTTCCTGTATTCTTCTAAAATTTCCAGCATATACTGATGGAGCTGGTCATGGACAGAGGGATAAAGTTCCGGTGTAACAAGGAACGTAGGATTTAAAAGCGTAAGTATGGATTCCAGCTCTTTGATTTCATGAAACATGGGAAGCTCAGCCTGAAATATAATCCGCCGTCCTGATTTGGGCGCTTTCAAGGCGTGAATGACTCCCGGACAGATCAAAATAATATCACCCGGTTTTAATTCAATGGTGTGAGTGCTTAAAACGATGGTGTATTTGCCTGTAAGAGGCATAATAATTTCAAGGGGAGTATGCCAGTGGGAAGGATAGTCTTCTGCCTGGGTGTTGTCATATAGGCGGATATTGGTATATTCTTTATAATTTACAGTCTCATGAGTACCTTTCAGATTTTCAATCAAAGTAAAACCTCCCCATAATATTAATGATAATGAATAATTGCTTTTGTTGTTTGTAAAAATTATAAAATATACTACAATAAATATCAATATAAAATAGTGAAATAGGCATATTTTAATTTTATGGTAGTTAAATAACACAAAAAAGCCTGGTTAGAAAAGTGTATTATGTATATTACGTTCAAAAGCAAAGTATGTATAAAATTTATAAATAGCAATATTTGATAATAGACAGGCAATAATTATAAAGAAAAACGGACAAAATTCTGATAGAGTTAATACATATCATAATTGCTTCAAATAATGTGAAGATTGTTAAGGAGGAAAGGTATGGTAAAGAGATTTGTTTCGGGTTTTTTGGCAGCTGCACTTGTATTGGGGTCACTTTCAGGATGTTCAGTATCTACAGATACTGGCGGAGGTGCTGGATCATCAGGCGCCACCACAGAGACTACTTCCGGATCTGTTACAGCAACGGGGAAAGAAGAGCAGATTACATGGATGTTCTGGGACGATTTAAATGCTACAGAAGATTTAATCAGCAAGGGGTACAAGCAGGTTATAGACCGGTTTAATGAACAGTATAAGGGGAAATATTACTGCAACGTGGTTACAACGAATCTGGAGGAATACCCGACAAAACTAAATGCGTTGGTTACTTCAGGCAATACACCTGATGTATTTATCTGCAATCCAGGTCCTAATCTGACTCAGTATGTGGAATCTGGTGCAGCAGCAGATTTGACCGATATTTTGAAAAACCAGGAATCGCAGTGGTATGGTAATTTTACAGATGGTATTTTTGAACGTATTACATATGACGGAAAGATAATGGCAATTCCTACCAACTTTGCAGCTGCCTGTGTATTCTATAATACAGACATCTTTAAAAAGGCAGGAGTTGAGGTGCCAAAGACCTATGACGAACTGCTTGCAGCATGTAAAAAAATCAAAGAAGCTGGTTATACACCAATTTCCTGTTCTGCAGGTACTGCATGGTGCCTTTCCATGATAGCCGGTTATCTCTGTGACCGTGAAGGCGGACCGGATAATCTGGTTGAT
>SVDT01000409.1:0-1535 GCA_015057775.1 Paenibacillaceae bacterium
AACCGGTATTCTTCCACCTGCCTGAAGTATAGAAAACGGTGCAAGAAGGGCTGCGCCGGTCCTGGAAAAACGTGCCCTGCCTATATTCCGGATTTTGTGAAGCTGGCGGAAAGCTATGGGGCACTGGGGATTCGTGTCACCAGCAGGGAAGAAGTTGAGGCAGCATTTCATTATGCCGCCCAAAATGAACTTGCTCCAACATTAATAGAGTTTATTATTGAACCGGAAGAAAACGTTCTTCCTATTGTTCCGCCTGGAAGCCAGTTAAGTGAAATGATTATGGAATACTAAATAAGGAAGGTAAAGGTATGAAAAAAAGATGGCTTTGTCTGTTTGTAGAAAATGAAGTGGGCGTATTGGCAAGAATTACCGGGCTTTTTTCTGGGAAAGCTTATAATCTTAATAGTCTTACGGTAGGGACTACACAGGATGAGACGGTGTCTCGGATAACCATCAGCCTGTTTAGTGATGATCAGATATTCGAACAAATAAAAAAACAGTTAAACCGCATGGTGGAAGTGATTAAAGTAATCGATTATACGGATATTGATATTTTCAGAAAAGAGATTATGTTTTTAAAAATCTTGAAATGCACAGAACATGACCGCGCTTTCCTCTTTCAGTTTTCTGAAATATATGGAACCAGAATTCTTGATTTTAACAAAGATTCTGTATTGATGGAAAGCATAAAAGCGGAAGAAGAAAATAATTGTATGCTGCAGTTATTATACAAAAAGCTGGATAATATGTTTGAAATTGTCAGAGGTGGAAGTGTAGCAGTGGAAGCTGTTTAAGACATGGCTGATAAAAAACTATGTGTCATAGTCTGATTGAATTATGATCTTCCCGTATACAAAATTATGGGAAACTGGTATGATAAGAAAGACAAATCAGACAAGAAATAAATGGCACAAAGGATTCGTAAAATATTATGAAACAATTAACCATAGGAATACTGGCTCATGTCGATGCAGGCAAGACCACGCTTTCAGAAGGAATACTTTATGCAAGCGGGAAGATCGGAAAGCCAGGAAGAGTTGACAATAAAGATACATTTTTAGATACCTACGAGCTGGAAAAAGCAAGAGGGATCACCATATTTTCCAAACAGGCAGTTTTTGAAATGGGAGATCTTAAAATCACCCTTTTAGATACTCCGGGGCATGTGGATTTCAGTGCGGAGATGGAGCGGACCCTTCGCGTGCTGGACTATGCCATACTGGTAATCAGTGGCGCAGACGGGGTACAGGGACACACCAGAACTTTATGGCGTCTTTTATCCATGTACCAGATTCCTGTTTACCTTTTTATTAATAAGATGGATCAGGCAGCTGCCGATCGGGACAGATTGATGAGTGAGGTCAAAAAGCAGCTTCATGACAGCTGTATCGATTTTTCTCTGTATGATACAGATGGCTTTTATGATCAGCTTGCCATGTGTAGTGAAAGCATGATGGATGAATATTTAGAGACCGGTCTGGTAAGCGGGGAGCAGATCCGGCAAGGAATTAAAAGCCGGACTATATTTCCCTGCT
>SVDT01000409.1:1545-2764 GCA_015057775.1 Paenibacillaceae bacterium
TAGAAGCACTGCTGAAAGGAATCAGCGATTACGCCCTGATACCGGAGTATCCCCCGGATTTCGGAGCAAAAATATTTAAAATAACAAGAGATGACCAGGGAAACCGGCTGACGCACTTAAAGCTTACCGGCGGATCCCTCTGTGTAAAGAATACTCTGACCAATGGAGTCTGGGAGGAAAAAATCAACCAGATCCGCATTTATTCCGGAGAAAAATATGAGGCAGTGAATGAAGTTACTCCCGGCAGTATCTGCACAGTAACCGGACTTACCCAGACCAGACCAGGCGAGGGGCTTGGTTTTGAAGCAGCTTATGAATCACCGGTGTTGGAACCGGTTCTGTCTTATCAGATTGCATTACCAGAAGGCTGTGACCCAAGACAGATGCTTCCAAAGCTTCGCCAGTTGGAAGAAGAGGAGCCGGAGCTTCATATTGTATGGGATGAACACGTACAGGAGATTCAGGCACAGATCATGGGGGAAATACAGATTGAGATATTAAAAACCCTGATCTTAGAACGGTTCGGAGTGGAGGTTTCCTTTGACACGGGAAGGATTGTATACAAAGAGACCATTGAAAACCCTGTGGAAGGTGTGGGACATTTTGAACCCCTGAGACATTATGCAGAGGTTCATCTTTTGCTTGAACCTGGGGAACAAGGCAGTGGTATGGAGTTTTGTTTAGCCTGCAGTGAGGATCTGCTGGCCAAAAACTACCAGAAACTTGTACTGACACATCTGGAGGAAAAAAGTCATAAAGGAGTTCTCACCGGATCTGCAATTACAGATATACGAATTACCCTTGTGTCAGGGAAAGCCCACCAAAAACATACAGAAGGCGGAGATTTCAGGGAAGCCACATACCGGGCGGTGCGACAGGGCTTAAAAGAAGCACAGTCAGTACTGCTGGAGCCCTATTATGGTTTTAACCTGGAACTACCGGAAAATCTGGTTGGAAGAGCCATGACAGACATCGAAAAGATGTCAGGAACCTGTGAGATCACCCATACAGACGGTGTAACCGCAGTTCTTACCGGAAGCGCTCCGGTCTTTACCATGAGAAACTACCAGAAAGAGGTATCTGCATATTCCAGAGGTATGGGAAGGCTGTTTTGTACGTTAAAAGGCTATGAGCCATGCCATAATCCGGAAACTGTAATAAGGGAATCCGGTTATAATTCAGAAACCGATCCGGACAATCCCACAGGGTCCGTATTCTG
>SVDT01000410.1 GCA_015057775.1 Paenibacillaceae bacterium
GGGGTTCTGCTTACGGCCCCATCAAAGAGGCGGTCTCTCTTCTTAATAAAAATGGGAAAGGAAGCTATGGAGCCCTGGTGTTTGGAGATATTTATCCCCTTCCTCAGGAGAAATTAAAATTTTATGCAGAAGGCAGGACGTTAATCAACGTAGAACAAAATGCCACAGGCCAGCTGGCTTCCCTGATCAGAGAGCAGACAGGAATTGAGTGCCATAAGAGTATTTTAAAATATGACGGCAGGCAGATATCAGGTGAAGAAATTACAAAAAAAGTGCTGGAAGGAGGTTTAAGGTAGATGGATAAATTCAAAACTTATGAAACAGCATGGTGTCCGGGGTGTGGAAACTTTTCCATTTTAAACAGCCTGAAAACAGCGCTGGAGGAACTGGGCATTGAACCAAATAAAGTATTAATGGTGGGAGGAATCGGCCAGGCGGCGAAGACGCCCCAGTATTTAAACACCAACAGCTTCTGCGGGCTTCATGGAAGGGCGCTTCCGGCCGCAGTTGCTGCTAAAATCGCCAATGAGGAGCTTACTGTTATAGTGAATTCCGGAGACGGTGACTCTTACGGCGAAGGAGGCAACCATTTTATTCACAATATAAGAAGAAATGTAAATATTGCTCATTTTGTTCATGACAATCAGATCTATGGTCTGACCAAAGGGCAGGCATCACCCACCAGCGGGGAAGGTTTTGTTACACCAGTTCAGACCGATGGCAACTTAAATACCCCTTTAAATCCAGTACTTCTGGCAATTGCTTCAGGTGCAGGATTTGTAGCCAGGGGCTTTAGCGGTGATTCTAAACAGCTGGTAAGTATTATGAAGGAGGCAATCCTTTATCCCGGATATGCTTTCGTGGATATTCTTCAGCCATGTATCACCTTCAATAAAGTAAATACCTTTGCTTACTACAAAAATATGGCAGCACCCCTTGGAGATGACTATGACCCCACCAATCGGCTGGAAGCCATCAGAATGTCAATGGAAGTAAGTGAAAAAATCCCAACCGGCATTCTGTATCGGGAAGATAAGCTGGATTTTCACAGGAAGAACGGAATTTTAAATGACGGCACTCCTCTGATAAAACGAGAAACACAAGATCAGGTTCTTAAGGATCTGATTGGCAGCTTTATATAATAAAACAAGGGCAGAAATCCATACAATTGGGATTTCTGCCCTTGTTTCTATGGGAATCATACCTGTCAGGAATGTGCAGGTGATCCCTCTTCTTTTAAATATTTCTTTGCCATGGGAATCAGACAGCCGCCTGTTAAGTTCCCGGCAGATATCACCAGAATATATAAGAATGCCTTGGCACTCCAGGCACCTGCCATGGTGAAATAAAACATATCTGCAATACTGTGCTCATACCCGGAGAGGATGAATACCATGACCGGAAGAACCAGAGCAAAATATTTCCCAATTCCATCCTTAATGGTTTGAAAACCGATGACTGCAATGCACATCATCACGCCGCAAAAAATGGCCATGATAAAGGTGCTGAATAAGGTGTCTGAAAGCTTCAAGCTGACAATATCTGCAGCGTGGGCTGTTAACTTGGAGAGTTTTGTATGTCTGAATATGGTTCCCATCCCTGTGGTTCCCACAAAGTTACCTATGTATACCAGGAGAACGGTCAGAAGATAGGAAGGTTTTTCATCCACAATATAGCATACCTTGCCTGTAAATAGATGGAAGCCAAAGGTGTATATGGTAAATAACCCGATGGTAAATAAGAAAGAACCTGCAATATGGTTCTCTAGGGTTAAATAAATAATGCCCCCCGTGCTGATAGCGATCCCTGCAATTACTGCTTTAATTAATGTTTTCATCTGTGCGGTAACTCCCTTTTGTATTCTGTTGTGTTTCGTTTTCTGTCTGTCATTTCAGAGCCATGTCATATTATAACATAAGAAAAAGAGTTTACAAGAGCAATTAACATTTTAACAAAATTTATCAGAATTTGCATAAAAAAACCGCCGGTTTCATGCCGGCGGCAGTAACATATTTATACATTGAAACGGAATAAAATTACATCTCCGTCTTTTACCACGTATTCTTTTCCTTCCAATCGTACCAGACCTTTTTCTTTTGCAGCGGGATAGGTTTTGCAATCCAGCAGATCCTGATAATTAACAACTTCAGCGCGGATAAATCCCCGTTCAAAATCGGAGTGGATCTTTCCAGCTGCGCCAGGTGCCTTAGTACCTTCTTTTATGGTCCAGGCTCTGGTTTCGGTAGGGCCGGCTGTTAAATAGCTAATTAAGCCCAGTAATTGGTAGCTGGCAGCAATCAGTTTCTCAAGACCTGATTCAGTCAGTCCAAGATCTTCTAAGAACATCTTTTTTTCGTCTTCTTCCAGCTCTGCGATTTCCTGTTCAATCTGAGCACAGATGACAAAAACTTCACTGTTGTTTTCTTTTGCAAAGGAACGGACTTTTTCCACATAAGCATTGGAAGCACCGTCATCGGCAAGGTCATCTTCGCATACGTTAGCGGCGAAAATCACCGGCTTATAAGTAAGAAGATTAAGACTGTTGATAAATGCAGCTTCTTCCTCATCCTCTGTTTCCAAGCTTCTGGCAAGGTTACCGTCTTCCAGGTGGGCTTTGATTTTCTTTAAGATGGTTAATTCTTTGGCCAGTGATTTATCATTCATTGCACCCTTTGTGGATTTGGCAATTCTGCGGTCAAGGATGTCCAGATCAGAGAAAATCAGCTCTAAATCAATGGTTTCAATATCCCGGAGCGGAT
>SVDT01000411.1 GCA_015057775.1 Paenibacillaceae bacterium
TGAATGGGCGGTACCAAGAGGAAATTATACAACCATAACAGGGAATGATGTAAACCGGCTTCTGATCAGAGGAGCCAGACGGAATCCATCTAATACATATCCCAATAATGTGTGGGGATATGGACAAATTGATATTAACACTCTTTTCGAACGCCTCACCAATATTTAAATTCAGGACATCCCGTTGTCCAGAAGTAAGGGAATGCCGAATTTTATGGAAATAATAGTTGAGGTCAGAGTGTTGTTCCTGTATAATCAAAAGTATTGCAAAAGAAAGGAATGGAGATACGGTATGGAGCATGAGGAAGAGATTGGGCTGGAATCCTTAAACGGTCTGGTGACAAGTGAACTGAAGTGGTATGTATTTGATCTGATTATGGAACGGTTAAAACTGGATAAAATAGATGAGTGCAGATACAGTGTGGGAAAAGAAGAAAAAGATAAGACCAGCTTTTATATTAAGGATGGAACCATTCTGGTTTCCGGTAAAGATGGTGGGGATTTAAAGGTCTATGAAAATTTATACCTGGCAGTCTGCGATTTTTTCAATCGGGTATATCAGGATGAGGCAAAGACAGAGGAAGCCATTTCCCGTTTTCTTACCAGGACACTTGATCTTCCGATCCTTATGAAAAAGCCCAGCCGATCCTTACTTCAGGAACAGATAAAGGAATGTGAGGAACGGATAGCGGCACTTGATGAGCAGCTGCAAAAGGAAGATGTGAAATCCTTAAGGTCAAAACGCAAACTGGATGGAATCTATCTGGAAGGGCTGAAAGCAAAACTTTCCGGACTTCATTAAAATTAAATTGATTTATGTGAATAAAAACAATGGTATGGGTGATAATAGAATTATACCAAAGATAAGTGAATACTTATCCTCCCCTTTTTAATACCCCATGTGCGGCAAAGGCGTCGCATGTGGGGTATTTTTTATGGGAAAGACAAAGATGCTTGAAAAACAGGAGGATAACTGATATACTCTGACTAAAAATGCCAATTACCGTGCATTACATGTATGAAAGGTAAATGAAATGAATGAAGAAAAAACCAACAGACTGCGCTGGTTCTGGGGTACCCTGTCCCTTCAGAAGAAAATAAATTATATTACAGCCAGTGGCGCAGCTGTAATCATACTTTCAATTCTTGCTAATTTTATGGTAGCAGGGTTTGGTATGAGGGGATTTAGTACTGTTTTAAGAAGCAACTCACAGAGCCTGGCATTTTGGTCTGCCATGGAAAATGAAAAGAATGCATTTGCTTCCTATATAAGAGAGGAGACGAAAGACAGCCGTGACGTATACGAGAAGGCCTGTCAGGATACAAAAAAAGCAGTGGATCAGCTGCCTTATGATTACAAAAAGACAGGCCGGTATCAATATGCGAAAGTATGGTCCATTCGTAATATGTATGAAAATTACTCTGGGTACCGGGATAAATTCCAACTGCTTACCAGGGAGGATCCGAACTATACGGAGCAGCTTTATACCATATACCGGCTACAGGGATATCTGACAACTCATGCAGGACAACTGGAGCAGATGACTGTAAAGCAGGGGAGCGAGAGCTATGAAAGAAACCGTTATTTATTGGTAATTGTTCCTGCAGCAAGCCTTTTGTGGGGAGGAGCCTCCCTGCTGTTTGTAAAACTTCTAAACAGTTCCATTCATCGAAGCATTATAAAACCTGTAGTGGAGCTGGCAGAGGATTCGTCCAGGATCGGTAAAAACGATTTTTCCGGTGAGGAAGTGAAAACGGAAGGAGATGATGAGATTGCCAGGCTGGTACGTGCTTTTACTGCTATGAAATCCTCAACCCGTGGATATATCAGTGCTCTGACTGAGAAACATGAAATGGAAAAACAGCTTGATGAAGTCAGGCTGCAAATGCTTAAAAACCAAATTAATCCGCACTTCCTTTTTAATACGTTAAATATGATTTCCAGTATGGCTCAGATCGAAGATGCACTAGTCACTGAAAAGATGATTTCTGCCCTTAGCAGTCTGTTCCGCTATAATTTAAAATCCACAGATTCAGTCATGCCTCTGGAACGGGAATTAAAAGTTGTCCAGGATTATATGTATCTGCAGCAGATGCGTTTTGGACAGCGATTTCAGTATATGACTGATATAAGCCCCCAGACACTGGATATTCTGATTCCATCTTTTTCACTGCAGCCCTTGGTTGAAAATGCGGTTTTACACGGACTTTCCAAAAGAAGCAGGGGAGGGAAGATCCTGATCCGGACCTGGCTCAGGGATAAGAAACTGGTAATTTCAGTGGCCGATACGGGAGAGGGAATTGACAAAGAAAGACTGGAAGAGATCCGCAGCTCATTAAGAGACGGGGAAGAAAAAAAGAATGGAATCGGTGTGGGAAATATTTATCGGAGAGTCCATGGGATGTATGGGGATGGGGAAGTATTTATATTCAGTACTCCTTTAAAAGGAACAGCCGTACAGCTTTCCTTTACACCGGATTACCATAAGAATTCATAGGGAGGCAGAGGCATGTATCGTATTTTACTGGCAGATGATGAACAGATTGAACGTATGGCACTGGCGAGAAGACTCACCAGGCATTTTGGTGACAGCGTAGAAATCAGTGAAGCGGTAGATGGAGCAGATGCAGTGGCTGTATTTAAGCGGGATAATTGCCAGATCGCCATATTGGATATCGCCATGCCGGAATTAGACGGTGTAGAGGCAGCAGAACAAATCAGGCATCTGAGCAGGGACTGCGTT
>SVDT01000412.1 GCA_015057775.1 Paenibacillaceae bacterium
TTGTGCAGAAAATCTGAAGTCCATGTTCGGCCTTACCCCGGAAGAAAAACAGAAGATTCTGACCGACAACGCCGTGCGCCTGCTCGGCCTCTGATGCCTGCAGACCCTTGTTCCTATTCTTTTTCCGGCAGGGCTGTTTTCCGTTTTACCTGTACCTCCTCATCATAACAGGTGAAGATTTCCTCTGTCTTCTTCCTGTCAGGCTTCGGTGTCAGAAGACTCACCACCGGAACTATGACCAGACCTGCAATCATCGCTGCAGCCCCTGCATTGATCGGAGATGCAATGAACTTGACAAACATATTGGCAACCGTAATTCCAACGCCTGCTGTAAAGCTTGCCCATACTGCCAGCTTCGTGGTTCCTTTCCAAAACAGGCCGTACAAAAACGGTGCCAGAAATGCCCCCACCAGTGCGCCCCAGGAAATCCCCATAAGCTGAGCGATAAAGGTCGGCGGATTAAGCGCCAATACAACAGAAATTGCAATAAAGAATACGATCAGCACCCTCATAATGAACAGTTGTTTCTTCTCGCTCAGGTCCTTCACCAGATTTCCCTTGATGAAATCCAGTGTCAGCGTGGAGCTGGAGGTCAGTACAAGAGAGGAAAGCGTGGACATAGATGCGGAAAGCACCATAATCACCACGATTCCGATCAAAACGTCCGGAAGAGTAGAAAGCATTGCCGGAATGATCGCGTCATAGGCCATGCTTCCGTCTGCATTGTAAATCCCGGGACTGTCAAACAGACGGCCAAAACCACCCAGGAAATAACATCCGCCGGAAATAATCACAGCAAAGAAGGTAGAAATGATTGTACCCGTTTTTACTGCTTTTTCATTTTTAATCGTATAGAATTTATGTACCATCTGCGGCAGTCCCCAGGTTCCCAGAGATGTCAGAATGATAACACCCAGCAGATTCAGAGGGTCCGGCCCGAAGAAGGAAGTAAAAGCCCCCGGCTGTCCCAATGTTACCGGAACATCACTTTCCAGCTTTGCCAGTTCACCCACCGCATTCATAAATCCGCCCTGACCATTTAATACGGCAGCAATAACTGCAATAATACCGCCAATCATAATGACACCCTGAATGAAGTCATTGATTGCAGTTGCCATATATCCTCCAAGAATGACATAAACACCGGTAAGAGTTGCCATCAGGACAACACATGCCGTATAAGGGATATCAAAAGACATTCCAAACAAACGGGAAAGTCCATTATACAGAGATGCCGTATAGGGAATCAAAAATACAAACACAATAGCGGATGCCGCAATACGCAGGGCATTGCTGTCAAATCTCTTTCCAAAAAAATCCGGCATGGTCGCCGCCTGTAAGTGACGCGTCATGATTCTGGTCCTTCTTCCCAAAACCACCCAGGCAAGCAAACTGCCCAAAACGGCATTTCCAAGTCCGATCCATGTAGATGCAAGTCCGTACTTCCAGCCAAACTGTCCTGCATATCCTACAAATACAACCGCCGAAAAATACGAGGTGCCGTAAGCAAAAGCCGTCAGCCAGGGCCCAACACTCCGCCCACCCAGTACGAAACCATTGACACTGGATGCATGCTTCCGGGATACTACGCCTACAGCGATCATAATCCCAAAAAATACGATCAGTAAAATCAGTTTTACAGCCATTTCTCAATCTCCTCTCTCAGTCTGCGTGCGCTTTTTCACTTTCACGCTTTAAAGTTTTACGCTTTTAACCATTAAATTACGTTTTATAAGTATATCATTTTATATAAAAATGTCAATACTTTTCCATAAATAAACCGTTTCCTATGAACCGTTTCCGCAAATGGATAGACGCAACCGTAGTAATTGAATAATTGTTGACACCTCGTTATACTTTATATATACTGTATTAAAGACTTCTTTATAGCATATTAGCAAAGCCGGATAATTATTGATACAGCCAGGAGCTGTGAATTCCTAAATGAATAACGATAAAAAGGGTTCATTAATTGGGGAATATAAGCAGAATGGTTTATTAATGGAAAGATTATGAAAAAAATAGTAATTTGTATTTGTTTAACTATAGTATTAATATTAGGCGTTTCAATATATTTCATAAATCCATCTGATAATTATGAAAGTGCGATTGAGGCTATCAATATTAATTGGAATATGGAACTCCCTATACCAGATGAGGGTCTGTGTATGGTAGATACTAAAGCAGGTTTTCCTGCTGATGGACAATTATTTATTGTTGGTAAATATAAAAAAGCCGATGATTTGATGGAAAAATTCCAATGGGATAGTATTGACACATCTATAAAAAACGAAATTTACGAATATATCAACTCCTTAAATTCAAAAGAAGCCGCAAAATATACCATAGATTTTGAAAAAGCTATTTATACTAAACTAGAACAAAATGATAATCTTCTGTTTTTAATCTTAGATGACACTTATCTCTATATATTAGACAGTACAATTTAAAAAGTATGGATGAGAAACGAGGGACAATTTCCAGCCAAAAGCAAAACTAATGCCATTACAAAATTAATTATTTTCTTCGAATTTTATTTTAGACTGGTTCACAAATAAAGGTTGACTTTTCCTTATAAATTCGGTATATTTACTTTAATGATTAAAAGCTTTAAAGCGTAAGTATACTTTGCCAAAGAGGGCACTGATTCTGCAAAATAAATAATTGCAGAATCTTTTCTTGTTTATTGGGAAAACACCCTCCCTCTTTGCGCTGCGGAAAGGGGTAACCATGCC
>SVDT01000413.1 GCA_015057775.1 Paenibacillaceae bacterium
TTTATGTGTGACTCACATGGCATAAGCCCAGCTTTTTAAAAGGCAGGCTTAGCTTACATAGTTAAAATTCAACTGTAGATTTCGGTATGGTAAATTCCACAGAACCCATATATCCGGGAGCTACTTCATACTCGTCAAAAACAATGACCAGTTCTCCGTTTTTATTAAAATAAAAATTCTCTTCTCCTGTAATCCGGTCAAATCCATCTCCGTCTTTTTCCTTATCAAAGTAGGTCAGTGAATCATCCTTTGCCATCTGATCTTTCATTTGTGTTTTAATACTTTCCGTTATGGCATCCTGATAACCATGTCTCTCAGCCAGTAAATCCTTAAGTGAGATTTCTTTTCCTGTTTTTTTATCAATGTTAAATATTTTAACAGACTCTGCACCACTTGCCATAACAACAGTAGTATTGATCCGAAGGGATAAATACGTTTCATTATCCGCTATTACTTCATAGGAAGAGGTAACGGAATAATGCCCGTCTCCTGCCAGATCAGCTGTCACCTGCTTTTCATATTCTTTAATCAGCTGGTTTGCATAATCTTCAATGGAACGGTTCACCTGACCGCTGTCATTGTTTCCCATTGATACCTTTGGAATATCTATTTTTGCATCGTAATTACCTTTTTCATCTTCAAAGGTTCTGAATGTCACAACTTTTGCGATTGCGCCCAAAACAGGGATATCCTCCATGGCGCTGGCTGTCACAGAGCTTAAATTAGCCATGACTCCAATGGTAAGTAATACTGCCGCAGCCGCAACTCCTGTTCTTTTCAATGATCTCATAATGATTCTCCTTCTCTTTTCTTCTTTTGCCTTTTTCATTCCCTGTTTCATGCGGTCGTATGCCGCATCGGGCACTGGTATACTAAAATATTCTTCTTTTAATTCATTCAGTCTGTCTTTGCCTTCCAAATTTACAGCCCCTTTCTTAATCAGACGTGTTCTGTTTCCAGAGTAACCCGGATCTTTTTCAGCGCACGATACAACCTGGTTTTTACCGTATTGACATTCATATTCAGTGCATCTGCGATCTCTTCCAGTTTTAAGTCTTCAAAAAATTTTAATATGACAATGGTTCGTTCCTCTTCATTTAGAAACGCAATCATCTCTTTGGGATCATCATCCTGATACTGATCCTCATGAGGAATTTCCAAATCATAAATACTTACCGTTTCATTGTTCCGCTTTCTTAAAAAATCAATGGAAGTATTGATTACAATCCTGTAAATCCAGGTGGAAAGGAGGCTTTGGTCTTTTAACTTTTTAATATCTTTCAGCACTTTATAAGCGCTTTCCTGGACAATGTCCAAAGCATCGGATTCATTGTTTGCATAGCTGTATGCCAGCCTGTAATATTTCTCATAATTGTTAAGAAGCAGACTCTCTGCCTGTTCTTCAATCTTTTGTTTCATCTCTTCCTCCTTTTTCGTCTTCTGTTTATTAGACGAATCATAAGCAGTAAAAGTTTCAGGTTTGTAAAAAAAAGAAAGACCCTTTTTGAGTCTTTCCTTATTTTAACCACATTTATTCAAATCGCACAATTTCTTTTTTCAGACGCTTCATAATCTTTTTCTCAAGTCTTGATATGTAAGATTGGGAAATGCCAAGTAAATCCGCCACTTCCTTCTGGGTCATCTCTTCCCCGTCCTCATCAGATAGACCAAACCGCAGTTCCACGATTTTGCGTTCTCTGGGGCTTAAACGGCTGATTGCTGAGTTAAGAAGGTTTCTTTCCACCTCTGTTTCTAAATCTTTATATATTACATCCTCATCTGTGCCAAGAATATCGGACAAAAGGAGCTCATTTCCATCCCAATCCACATTCAATGGCTCATCAATGGATACTTCCATTTTTGTCTTATTATTTCTTCTCAAATACATGAGTATTTCGTTTTCAATGCAACGGGAAGCATAAGTAGCCAGCTTTATATTTTTAGTCGGATTAAAGGTATTAATTGCTTTAATCAATCCAATGGTACCAATGGAAATTAAATCTTCCACACCAACACTTGTATTATCAAATTTTTTAGCTATATATACCACCAGGCGGAGATTGTGTTCAATCAATTCTGATTTCGCTTTCTGATCGTCGTCTCCTCCAAGAAGTGCAATAATCTGGGCTTCTCTCTCATTGTCCAGGGGCGCTGGCAGGATATCCGCACCACCAATGTAATGGATTTCCCCCTGAGACGGCATCATCAATGTTCTAAATGTAGGAATTGCTTTAAACTGAAAACGATTTGGTACAGACACTTTTATAATCATATCGACACTCTCTCCTTTACATCAAACAATCACTCATCGTGCAGCAGCATCTGATATTCTCCGCTTGAGGACAGGGCCTTTTTGCAGACAGCAATCAGTGGCTTTTCAATTATTCTCACATCATCTCCCTGACGTACTTCCATCTCGTCTAAAAAAATACCGGGCATGACTCCGTTTGATTTCCCAACGCTTCCAAATGGAATATAGACCACTTCTGAAACGCTTTCACAGAGTTCCCGGACGGCTTCATAGGTCACAACATGGGCTGGGCGGCGGCTTACCGGCTCATAAAGGCGGTTTCCTGTATCAAGAAGAGCAGTCACCTTCTTTTCCTTTCCTCTGTAATGCATGGTGACTTCATAAAAATTACTCTTTGCTTTCCACAACCCCGGCAGCCATCGAAGCATGACCCGGATTCCAAAATAGGACCCGGCTCCCAAAAAAATCAACTGGTAAAAA
>SVDT01000414.1 GCA_015057775.1 Paenibacillaceae bacterium
CGGGGTCCTTTTCTGCCTCTGTATTAAATTTCACATAAATCCGCAGTAATTCCTCTATCCCCTTTTCTTTTACGGTTTCCTCATCACTCCATTTTTTATATGCCACAATCAGCTTTCCAAACTGGGTACCCCAATCGCCCAAATGATTGATGCGTACAACATGAAATCCCAGTTTTTCATAGATGCGGTACAGGGAATTGCCAATGACTGTAGTACGTAAATGTCCCACATGAAAATTTTTTGCAATATTAGGGGAAGAATAATCCATACAGATGGCTTTACCTGTTCCAGTCTTTTTAAGCCCAAAATCAGGACTATTGATTTTTTTAATCCAGTACTCCACGTATTTATCACGTTTCATAAAGATATTTAAATACCCATTCACCGCCTCTGATTTTTCAATTCCCAGTTCTTCCTGTACTTCCTTCAAAGAAGCGTTCAGTTCTTGTGCAATTCCGGCAGGATTCTTATGCAATACTTTTGCAAAAGAAAAACATGGAAGTGCGAAATCCCCCATATGGTCCTCCGGAGGAATTTCCATAACCGTTATCACATCCTGTTCACTTACATTTACCAGTTTTTTTGCAATCCATTTACAAATTTCTTCCTTCATATCTGACCTCCATTTTTTCATTTTCTATAAAAGAATAAAAAAAGAACCGCAAAAGATCAGCGAATGCTGAAACAATTACGGTTCTGCTATAAACTATGAACCGCACAGAAACAAGACGTATCAATCCTGCAACCGTGCGAATGTACTTTGCATCAGTTACAAGAGTTTACGTCTATCTCTGCGTCTTAAGCTGTTCATGTAAAATGGTTTCATAGTTTAATTCCTCTCAAAAATGTTGTTTTCATTCTACTTTAAAAAAACTGTTTTTGCAAGTACTAATATAGCGATTATAAAAGTCCGTCTTTCCTAGCCTTTTCTACAGCCATCATACGGGAGGAAACACCAAGCTTTCCAAAGATACTAAGTACATGGGTCTTCACCGTGGCCTGGGATATACAGAGATTCTCTGCAATTTCCCGGTTTGTAATGCCAAGAGACAGCTGGCTTAATACTTCCTGTTCACGGGCTGACAGCATCTCTATACTGTTTTCCTTAACTGTCTGACCTCCGCAGATCATTATAATGTCACTTAAAAATGAGATTTCCTCTGAACTCATTAATTGTTTGCCAGATGATTTCTGATATAATTCCTTCAGGAAAGGCAACAGAGTGACACGGTCAAGATAAAACGGCATAAGTATCCGGTCTTTGTATGAGTAATGAATTGCTTCAACCAGCAGATTGGTGATCTCCCGCTGACTCCCCCCTCCTGGCATATGGGAAAGCATCACTATTTTAAGAATACCAGCTTCTGTCAGACGAAGCATATTATGATGCAGACGGGAAGCAGCCAGTATGTCCTCGGTTTCTTTCAAGGCCTCTTCTGCCTTACCCCGCTGAAACAGAATTCGGGCACGAAGGAGTTTCATAAACGGCTGCTGCTTATATTTGGCTGCAGTTTTAAGCTCATTCAAAAAGCGTTCTGACAGGCTCTCTGACAGCCTGTTAATACAGGCAAGCTCATAGAGCAGACGTCCCAGCGAGAGTACACTGTAATTGGGATACTCCGATAAAATCCCCTCTACATAAGAAACCGCTGTATCATTCTCACCGCTTAGAAACTTCATTTCAGCCAGATGATAGGCTAATGTCATGTCCGTAATATCTGCATGAATATGACGCTCAGTAAGCATCTGCCTGGTTTGTTCCAATACGCCCTTTGCCTGATCCAGTTCCATTCTGCGCATATAAACTCCTGCTAAACCAAAATAATAGTTGGTATCGATACCCATCAATCCGCTGACTGTTTTCAGTATCTCTTTCGATTTGGTGTAGCAGGAAAAGCAGTCAGTTAGCCGTCCCATTTCTTCGTAAACCTGGCTCAGCTGATTATAAGCGAAAAAGCCGATAAACGAATTTAATCCGGAAGCAATCTTAATTCCTTTTAAGATACAGGCTTCCGCTTCCTCATAATTCATTCGATCTAACAAAGCCCCGGCATTTTCAATGAGCAGTACCGCTTTCATAACGGGTCCAAACGGAATTTGTTCCATTTGCTCATCCGTCAGTGCAGGACATTGAGGCAATATCCCATCTTTGCTGGTAAAATAGATTTGAGCGAAGTCAACAAAACGAAATAAATCAGTGTCCTGATATAGTTCTTTGAATTTTTCGTAAATAACATGGCATCGTTCTGTGTTTATATTGCCCAGATTATAAAGAAAGCACTGGGCAGCAAGATCCGCATCCTGGAATAAAAGCTCTATGGGAACCCGGTCAAGATAGTTCCAGGCTTCTATTCTGCCTTCCATTAATTTGGTGATACGCAAAACCTCATTATAATTACCGGCCTCACAATGTTCCTGTAAAGCTTCCTCATAATCACCTTTATTCTCAAATGCCTCTGCTGTTATTTTGTAACATTCTGATTTTTCCTCATCCGGAAGGCATAGAAACTGCTGTTTTAAATATTCGGATAAAATGTTATGGTAGCGATAGATTCCGTTCTGCTCGTCCAGACAGATAATGAACAGATTTTTCTCCATAAATCGTTCCATCATCTGGTTAAAATCCTGTTTTGTTAAGCTATGAAACAGGTTTTGGCAGATCTCCCCATCAAAATAAGAAAGATATCCGGTTTTAATCAAAAAATCCTG
>SVDT01000415.1 GCA_015057775.1 Paenibacillaceae bacterium
CCAAATTTTATGCAGATAAAGATTATCATCATCTGTATATTGGAGGCATCACAAAGATACTGAGCAGATAAATGACTGACGGGCATACATAGGATTTCGAAAATGACATATCATAAATAAAAAATGAAAGGAGCCTGTTTATGCCAAAAGACAGTCAGCCGGATAATAAGGAAGCCAGAATGGAAAAATGCAATGGTCAGACGCCTCTTACAAGAGAAAATCAGAATAAGAATAAAAATGCCAAGCGTAAGTCCATTAAGCACAATGATGTTTAGTCACTCATAGTAAAAACAGTATGAAGCAAGCCCTGGAGCTCACACCTCTGGGGCTTTCGTTGTGCGCTGACTGATAATTATCACAAATTTATGTGTTTAAGCATACCATAAATGAGACTGTTGCTGAAAGAGGTTTATAAGGTGAAAAAGCTTAATTCTCAAAAGGTATTTGTACAATATCGGGATATAATGGAACCATACGGGCCTGTTAAGGGCAGATTATATACGATTACACATTCAGATATAACCGCAGAACTGTTTGTGTTTGTAGCCCCTGAGTATGCAGAGGATCAATTTACCAAAATGCATGACGAGGTGAAAATTGCCTGGGAATTATATAATGAAGGAGTTGCTTTAATTGGCTCTGTGATTGTTGATGGTGAGGGTGTAACCGGAGATCCATCCATAAGAAATAAGATATTCTATAACGAAATGCCTACTGCACTTCAGGCATTACGCCAGGCTGACAGATTTTTGTTTGAAAAAGAACCTGATCTGGATCATGCACCAGTGTATATTCAATTTATCTCAGGCAATCCTGAATATAACAAAACATATGATTTTGGAGTGATTGGCATGTATCAGTAAAAATCAGCTGTGATGTTTGACCAACCGGCTAAAAAAGCCTCAGAAATCATATTTCTGAGGTTTTCACTTTGTTTTATAAAAGCGATGTGATATATTAAAGTATATGTGATTAAGACAGAAAGATCGGTGAAATATAAAAAACGGAGGCGTCTATGTCAGATCATTCCATGGAACTTTTTCAAACAGATACCAGACACTGGTTTGAACGTGCTCTTGGTACTCCTACCCTGGTTCAGAAACAGGCATGGCCTGAAATTGTAGCAGGCAGACACACCCTTGTTTCCGCCCCTACCGGAACGGGTAAGACGCTGACCGCATTTTTGATATTTCTTGACAGGCTTTTAAACGAAGCAGCAAAGGGTGAGTTAAAACAGGAACTGCAGCTGATTTACATCTCTCCTTTAAAATCCCTGGCTGGTGATATCAGGGAAAACCTCCGCCGGCCTCTGGAAGGAATTGTGGAGGAGAGAAAAAAGTCAGGGAATTATAATGGTCAGGGACTTTCCGTGGGAATCCGTACCGGCGATACCACACAAAAAGAGCGGAATCAGATGATTAAAAAGCCTCCCCACATTCTCATAACAACTCCGGAATCCTTCTATCTGATGCTGACCAGTAAATCAGGGCAGAAAATCTTAAAGACAGCAAAAACACTGATTATCGATGAGCTGCATGTGATGATTGACACCAAAAGAGGAGCCCATTTAATGCTTTCTGCAGCCAGACTGGACAAGCTTTGCAGGAAACCTTTGCAGCGGATCGGATTGTCCGCTACCATTGAACCTCTTGATCTTGCAGCAAGCTACCTGGCTCCCGGAGAGGTTTCCATTGTCGCGCCTAAGATGAACAAGGAGATCCGGATTGAAATAAAAAGTCCATTTTCAGACGGAGGCATTCAGGGTAAGGACTCTGTCTGGAAAGACATTGCAAAAACCATATACTCTTATATAGAAGGAACAGGCAGTTCTCTGGCATTTGTGGAAGGACGGGCATATGCAGAAAAGCTTGCCCATTTTATTAACGAGTTAGGTGGAGAAGGGTTCGCCCGTACCCATCACGGGAGCCTATCCAAGGATCAGCGCTTTGAAGTGGAGCAGGCACTGCGTGATGGTTCTTTGAAACTTCTTTGCACCACTTCCTCCATGGAACTTGGAATTGACGTAGGAGAAATCAAACAGGTATTTCAGGTTGGCTGCCCCCGCTCTGTTTCCAGCACCATGCAGCGGCTGGGCCGTGCCGGGCATAATCCCGGGCGTGTCAGCGTTATGTATATGTTTCCCAGAGAGGCCTCGGAAGGCTTATTTTGCGGACTTACTGCAGAAGCGGCCAGAAACGGGAAGATAGAATATGCCAGACCGCCCAGACTATGTCTGGATGTACTTGCCCAGCATCTGGTATCCATGGCATGTACCCAGGAATTTGGGGTGGAAGATGTGATGGATATTTTAGCCGGAGCCTATCCGTTTTATGAGGTAACGGCTGAGGATGTAAAAGATGTTTTACGAATGCTTGCAGGTGATTATGAGCATGAACGGGATATTCCGGTAAGGCCACGAATTATTTACGACCGGATTCATGACCGGATATGCGGAGATGCTTACAGCCGTATGCTGGCGGTCAGCGCAGGTGGAACCATTCCTGACAGAGGTCTTTATACAGTCCGGTCAGAGAGTGGAGTCAGGCTGGGAGAGCTTGATGAGGAGTTTGTCTTTGAAAGCAGAATCGGGGATCGGTTTTTACTTGGTACTTTCGCATGGCAGATTGTCAGTATTATGCGGGATACAGTGATCGTATCACAGGCAAATACTTCCGGCGCCA
>SVDT01000416.1 GCA_015057775.1 Paenibacillaceae bacterium
AAATAGTTTAAAACATTGAAGACCTTATCGGAAGTAGATAGAGTCCGTTTTTTTTCTTTAAATACAACTTTTTCTTTCATCCCGATCTACTCCTTTCTTAAATGATGGATTCTCCCCTTGTCTTTTTCGATACAAAGTTTACCACAAACAGCAGACTTACACTGATCACGCTCTTTAGCATACTGATAGCCGTCGCCAGGGACAGGCTGGCTCCCGTCATACCGATGTTATACACGTACAAATCGAGTACCTGAATATGAGCCTTGTTAAAAGAATTCTGGAATACAAAGTACTGGTCCATCCCATTATTCAGGAAGTTCGCTACTGAAAGCATCAGCATTACAAAGTATGTAGGCAGCAGCGCCGGAAAAGTGATATGGCGCATAAGATGGAACCGGTTGGCGCCGTCTACCCTGGCCGCCTCATATTGCTCCTGATCAATTCCCGT
This sequence comes from Paenibacillaceae bacterium, assembly GCA_015057775.1. GTDB lineage: Bacteria > Bacillota > Clostridia > Lachnospirales > Lachnospiraceae > Lacrimispora. The sequence goes on from SVDT01000416.1 coordinate 449, forward strand.
GATTGAGGCCAGATACATAATTGCGCCCCATCCAAGTCCTTTCCATGTATTCCACAGCAGCATCGCCAGCCATGTGTGCGAATCGCTGTCCAGAAATTTAACAGGCTCCGTAATTAATCCAAGATTCTGAAGCAGGGTATTTACCATACCGGTATTTGAAAACAGACAGAATGCTACAGAATAAACCATAACCCAACTGATAAAATTGGGAAGTGTAGTTAAGGTCTGCACCAATGTTTTAAACCATTTACATTTGATTTCATTGAGCAAAATAGCAAAAAACAAAGGCAGCATAGAAGTTGCGATCCCAAGCAGGCTCATAGCAAAGGTATTTTTCATTACCTGAATCATCTGATCTACCTGAGTTTTGTTTCCAAAAAGCATCTTAAACCACTGCAGTCCTACGAATTCACACTTACTCAGCGGAAGCGGCGGCTTGTAGTCAAAGAAAGCATATATCCAGCCGTGAAGTGGAAAATACGAAAACAGGAAACATAAAATAATGAAAGGCACGATCATAAGCGTCAGCTTTTTATTTGTCTTAGGGCCTCTCGGCGCTGCGGTTTTTACCGCGGATGAGAATTTTGACATCCGTTCTCCCTCCTTTATATTTTTGAGGATATGTTAACACTATTTTTTTGTCATAAATACAGTAAGAATTTTACATTATTTATGGAAATTTTAGAAATTTGGGTCCCCTTTTAATCAAATCACTATTTTTTGCTGTACAAAACCTGTGATTTTTACTGTAGACCACGGTATTCTCCATCGATAAGATGTAATTATTAAATCCTTTTCCAATACAAATCATTTAAAAGGAGGATATCCTTATGCATTTTAATCCGGAAAGCCCTTTTTTCCAATTTATGAATACGCTTGCTTCTTTTATAGGACTCAACGTACTGTTTCTTATCACCTGCCTGCCGGTTATAACCATCGGTCCCGCACTGGCTGCGCTTTATACGGTCACAATGCAGGAAGCGCGCAAAGAAAGCGGTTATGTCTTTACTACCTATTTGAAAGCCTTTAAAAACAATTTCCGACAGGGCGTAGCCGCTTTTCTGATTTTCCTGGTACTTGCCCTCGTCTTTCTATATAATGTATTTTTCTGGGGGGAATGGAACACGGCACTGGGAAATACCATACTTTTTCTCATGACCGCTCTTTCACTTTTTTTAATACTTATTTTTTTATATTTTTTCCCTTTAATGGCAAGGTTTGAAAATACGATAAAACAGACCTTTAAAAACGCCTTTTGTCTGGCTGTAACAAATCCCAAAAGCACCCTTGGGCTTTTAGGTCTTCTGGCTGTTTTTGTGCTGTTCTGCCTGGGCGTACCATCCTTTGCCAAAATATTTATGCTTCTTCTGGGTTTTACATTTTTAGCATTTTGCAATTCGATGCTCTTTGTAAAAATTTTCCGGTCCTATGAAGAAGATACAAATATAAATCAGCTTTAATTAATAAGACTTCTATAATAAATTCAGGAAAAGCAGAATACCGGATTGAAGCCACCGTGGGGCTGATACGAAAAAAGGGCAAGCCTTATCAGCTTACCCTTTTGCCGCCTGCACCTTCTTTATCCGATTTCCAATATGCCGCAGAATCGCCGCCTAACCCAGTTTCATCAGTAATGTTTCCAGTTCCCCATAGCTTCCGATCTGATTGGATTCCCGCCGGAGACCTGCGCTGTGCCGCATTCCTGCCGTATACCAGGCAACATGCTTGCGCATTTCCCGGATTCCGGTGAACTCTCCCTTTAAATCCATCTGCGCTCTCGCATGCCGCAGAATCATTTCCCGGATTTCAGCGGCGTCCGGTCCCGGAAGCAGCTCTCCCGTTGTAAAATAATGATTCATTTCCCGGAATATCCAGGGATTTCCACGGACTGCGCGGCCAATCATCACCGCGTCACAGCCGGTCTCTCTGATAAGCGCCATAGCCCTCATAGGAGTGTCCACATCTCCGTTTCCGATCACCGGAATCGAAACAGCTTCTTTTACCCGTCTGATTGCATCCCAGTCTGCTGCTCCGGAATAATACTGCTGCCGTGTTCTTCCATGTACGGCAATGGCCGCTGCACCGGAATCCTCGGCTATCTTCGCAATCTCCACCACATCTACGGGATATCCTTCAAATCCGATACGAACCTTCACAGTCACAGGCTTCCTGACCGCTCTGGAAACCGCCTTAATGATCCGGCGGATAAGTGCAGG
>SVDT01000417.1 GCA_015057775.1 Paenibacillaceae bacterium
GCTGGATCTGTGTGCTGGCTTTTCGTAAAATCGTATTGGCACTTCCTCCTGCTGCCTTTATCTGGCTTCTTGCAGGGGGACTGATTTATACAATTGGAGGCATTATCTACGCGTTAAAGCTTCCTCTGTTTCAATCCAGACATAAGAGCTTTGGCAATCATGAACTGTTTCATCTGTTTGTAATGGGAGGAAGTTTCTGCCACTACATTCTCATGTATCACTTTGTGGCTTAACTCAAAATAGAAAGAAGACTGAGTGCATTCAGCCAGAATGCCTGATCAGTCTTCTTTTTTTCTCTATTCCTTTATATAGGAACAGCAATAATCCGTTACTTCATCCGTTGAAACTTTAAATCTGCTGGAAGCGGGTACTGTAAAAGCCTGTCCTGCCTCATAAATTTCCCAGTTATCGCTGCCTGGAAGAAGGGCTTTTAAGTTACCACCAAGAATTTCCATGAGCTCTTTCTCATCTGTACCAAACTCATATTCTCCCGGTAAAATGATTCCCAGGGTCTTTCTGGTTCCGTCTTCAAACAAAATAGTACGGCTGGTTACCTTTCCGCCATGGTAGATATTTGCTTTCTTTATCACTGATACACGCTCAAACTGATCCATTCCAGATTCCTCCGTCAATATAGTCTTTCCTTGATGTAATAATTTACTATACTAAAGTAAGAAAGTAAAAAAGTCAATGGAGACTTTCAGATTTTTCGATCAGGAACAGCTTGTCCTTTCTGGAAAGCTTTTTAATCTGCACTTCACGGCGCATCGCCTCTTCCTTTGTTGGATAAGATTCATAATAAACCAGTTCCACCGGTCTCCTTGTCTTTGTGTATTTGGCACCCTTTCCCTGGTTATGGGCTTCCATTCTTTTTTCTAAATGGTTTGTCCATCCGCAGTAGAGGGTATTATCCGCACATTTGACCAAATAAGTATAATTCATTTTCCTTCTCCATCTGTAAATATGATGCTATGTAAACGGTAATAACGCCTTGCAATCGCGTCACTACCGCCCAGGCTAACCTGTCATCTATCTTAAGCACCAGCTGGATGCGTTATGGCGCCGTCGATGGTTGAACAAAGCTTAAGCTATAATATATTATATAACAGGACTTGCCGATATGTGAATAACAATATTTATATTACCCTGTTTTATTAAAATCATTCAGCAGATCCTTGTCAAAAGTGCCAGACAAAAGCAGGTGCTTTTGTCTGGCACTTATTTTATGAAACTTCTTTTACCAGAATTAAGCGGTCTCCTGGCTTAATGGTACTTTCCGTAAGACCATTGGTGGTCATAATGGTATCAACAGTTGTATGGAATTTTTTAGCAATTTTCCACAGAGTATCGCCAGGCTGAACAATATAACCAACAATTCCAGGAAGTTTTTGCAAATTATTGAAATCCATTGGGGAATCCGTTACTCCGGTAATAATTTGTTCGCAAACCGGCTGTAAGGCCAGAAGATCAAGGGAAATGGTTGCCTTCACCTCAACGTTTCCTCCGCCAATCATAACGGCACTTAGCTGCTCCAGCTCGGGATTTAACTGACAGATGGTGGAATCATTAATTCCAGGAGCCTCGATCAGGAAATGGAACGGAATATCCTCTACTGCACATTGAATGGGCTGTGTATCATCAGAGGTCATATAAAGGATCTTAACTTCCAGAACTCCCTCCACATGAAGTCCGTCTTCCTTCACTTCCGTATCGTCAATTTTAACGGTACCCTCACTATGACAGATCTGAAGGATCCGATCCGCCTGATCCAGGGTTATTTTCTCAACTATTTTACATTTACTCATATTCTTGGTCAGGATCTTATCAAAACAGGCTTCTCCGGTCTGGAGCGCAAGATCACGGTTAGTCGAATATAAGTCATTTAAAAGCTCCATACTTTCTTCTTTATAAAGCTTCATATCCAGTTCCAGAACTGCATCCACATCAATTTCACGCATCTCACCGTCTGAATCAGGCTTCGCCTCAATATCCTTATGAATCAGCCGAACGGTAACTACCGGCACCATGTCTTCAGTTACATCCGGAACCTCTATTTCTCCCGAAAATGGAATACTTTCTTCCATCCACTGAACGGGAGCATTTTCCCCTTCTCCCTGATAAATAATAAAGACCATCAGTTCGCCGTCAAGCATCATCTTTCCGCTGGTAGGCCTGGTGGTTACGCCTCTTAATATCATTTCATTCCACAATATATGATCAATATTAGGCTTATTCCCAGACAGGCTGATGGTATCCTTTATCCGAAACGTGTCCTTATGGTGAAGAGCAACTGTTGCAACATCCACCTTTTTGCGAAGAGTTTCTACACTGGGAGCATCACCTGAGGTGGGTTTCGTGTCCACTTCTACGGCAGCATCTACGTCGCAAAGGGTCTCAACCTTTACCTGAAGCGTAACAATCGCCTTTACACTTAATTTTCTGGAATTGATGATCCCTGCGTTTAAATCTTCCAAGTCGCAAGTAACTGAAACTAAATCTTTCTCATCAAGTCCCGGTACATTAATTGGTTCTTCAAAATTAATGCTCCCGCTTAACGTACAAAGTCCGCCCTCTGCTCCCCGATACAATATGGTAAAATCCATCTTTCCCCGGACTACTACCCGCTCCGCCTGGTTCTTAACGGAATCCATGGTAATCTC
>SVDT01000418.1 GCA_015057775.1 Paenibacillaceae bacterium
TTTACGCTGGCCCTGTCTGCTCTGCAGTCTTTTGATGATTTTCTCAATGTACCCCTCCTTTTGGGCAATAAAAAACCAACTACCGAATATTTGATAGTTGGTCAGAAAAAATTAAGGTAATTATTTATTTAGCAGATCAAGAATCCTTCTACTATCTCCTCTTATATCAATTAAATCTCCTGTGTTTGCTTCTATGTTGTCAGACATATCAGCTATATGTATTAATTCTTCTTTAATTTCTTCCAGTAATTTAATAATTTTATCCGCTTGATCTTCTCTCATATAAACTTCCCCTTTACACTTTAATAAAAAAATTATACCACTCCAACTATCAATATTCAATTATCAAGGAACAATAATTCTTTTACTTTTCACAATAAAAAACTACCAACTAAATATTGATAGCTGGTAGCTTACTGGAATCTATTAAATTTTTTAACTCTTCAATGGTTGTGATTCTATTTCTTCTTCTATGTAACATTCGATGGCAGTTGGAACAAACAGGCGCTAAATCTGTTCTGGGATCTACAACTATTTCTTCTTCAAGACTATATAAAGGTTTTTTATGATGAATTTCAATGTATCCCGTTCCCAATTCTCCATAAACCATTTCAAAATCAAATCCACATACAGAGCATTTACAACCATGGATTTCTATTGCTTGTTGTCTGCATTTCCCATTTCGTTCATATTTGGTTGAATAATATACCTTTTGTCTTCCTTCAACATAGCAGGAAGAATCCACGGTTATGTTCTTAACTTTGTCAAATTCAATCCCTTGGGAAACGATCTCAACACCATACTTGTCCTTATTGATTTTACTAAAAAGTATATATGGTTTTAAAAGTTTTCTTGTCTCTTCATCAGAAAACAATTCAAACTCTGCCGCATCTTTTATATTTGAATACCATAATAACTTTGTCCTATTTTCTCTTAGTTCAATATGTGCTAGATATTCTATACCATTGAATTTAAGAACAACCTTTTTCTTCTCCCCCTCTTTCATATTTTCACAGTTCCAATATTCTCTTATATCTTGAGGGATACCCGTACCATGATGATCGACTACCGATTTGTCTATTTTTTTTACCGCAATATCACCATCAATAAGCCAAGAGTAACTTTTATTCTTCATATATCTCATCCTTTGTAAAATACTATATATATCATAATACTTTACAAACCAACTATCAATATTTAATTATCAATGTACTTTTAAAACATAGTTTTTATACTAACACGGTCCACCTTCTGCTCCGTGGAAAGCCCCTGCAGGATAAAACCAATCTCCTGTTACATAAATATCATCGGTTTTAAATTCACCAGTCAAGAGACTGTGGATAGCAGCTTTGTCTCCCCAATAGACACATGACTTTGTTTCGCCCACAAAAGTTTCAAGATCATATTTATTATCCAGTGTGAACCCAAGAATCTTTTCATCTTGCTTAAGCTGCTCAAACTCTTCTGGGTATAGCTCCCTATATCCAGCAAATAGCGTTGGAGTAGAGAATATACAGCCAGCGCAGCTGCATCTATTCCAGCCAGCCCGATAACAAGGATGAGGATTTACCCTATGCCTCTTTAACACTTCCCATACATCCTTCTCAGAATAATCAATGACTGGTCGCCATTGGTGTACAATCCGGTGCGCTTTCTTTTCGGCATTGGTTCTATGTATTTCCATCTCATTGTATTTAGACCTCCCAGATGATTCGCCCCGGCGTTCACCTGAAACAACAAGAACTTTTACATCCTGTTTAGTTTTTTCCAAATTAGTAGTTACACTATCCTGCACCGCAGCCTTAAGGTTTCCACTGCACCATCGTCCCTGATGTGTGCTTCCCTTAGCCGGAAATTTATGTCGCTTTCCACCAAGTTCCTCCAGTTCTTTCAAGCGGTCGAGATTACGCATAACCGTATCAGCGACCACGATCTTCAGATATGCACTACACCAACGCCGACTTAAATCTCCTGTTTTCATTGGAAATTTCATTCGAAATCCAAACTGTTTTAAATATTCTTCCATGTCCTCTGTTGCCTGTATTTTCAACTCCTGGCAGGCAAGATATCTCTGGGATAATTTGCATTGTCGAATTTCTCCAGTCCCCGGCTCAGCCCATTCAATTGGTTCAGATGCGCCGATCCGGTACAATTCCCCAAAAAAGCCATTCACACGCCAAGACAGTCTAAGTGGTACTTCTTCCGCTTCTGCTAAAGCTTTTACATAATTCTGTGTACACTTCCAATCCATTCGGCGATAGGGGTGGCCTCCGTCAATATCATGATGCCAGAACTCCATCTTTTCTTTTGGAACACCTAACTCTAACAGCTTGTAATAACAAGCAATGCTGTCCTTGCCTCCTGATAGCAGGATTGCCACCAGATCATACTCTTCCAGTGGTAATAACTCCGGGAGAAAGATCTTCTTCATATGCTCTGTTTCGTCACGACCTGGTATACGTGGTTTAATTCGTTTCCCTGATCCATATATGTGCATATCTGGATTTCCATAAATTATGGGCGTATCCTTTGTGCAATCTGAATCCTTTATATACTCCGAATTAAGAATACTTAATTTCATATTTTTGAAAGGAGCCAGGATATCCTGTCACGGTGGCCACCGCTCCAGCCTCCTTTCAGTTTTTAATTAACTTGTTGCC
>SVDT01000419.1 GCA_015057775.1 Paenibacillaceae bacterium
CGGCCGTTAAACGTTAACAGGTTCTCTCCCGAAACATGGATAACCCAGTCAATTGCTAAATCAGGATCTGCTCCTGTTATCAGAAAAACCTCTGCAAAATAATCATCTGTCCAGGCAATTTTTCTTGTCATTTTAACAGATCTGTAATGTTTTTCCTTCCACTGTACAATGGTAAAGCTATCGGGCATGGTATAAGGAGCAGTCCAGTCTGCTTCTGCCTCTGCATAAATAACCCCATCCAGTTCCTCATACCGCTTTAAAACTGCGTTTACCGGCGCCTGATTTTCTTCCCCAATCATCACGGTGTTGTGAGAGCCTGTATTTTTATAATAATCGTAATGCAATAAGGCACCGTATCCGGTGGTCCCAAGATCGGGAGAGATCCGCTTTCCATAAGCCAGATAACTAATGTCCAGACGGTCGTAATGGTCGTGCTCTCCGCCATAGCTGTCATGCTTAAACAGCAGATACCGCCCATTGGAACCTCTTAAAATGGTATTTCCACTGAGTCCTTCATTTACATGATAATTCTTAGACAAATGACTGCATGTAGGCAGTTCATCCACACCATAGATAAATGCTTCCATATTATCCCGTTTTTCATTTTTATATAATTGGTTTAAAATATATAAAAGTTTCTCCCCTCCTATCTCACGATAAGCAAACTCATAGAGATAGAGACTGGAAGATGTATGTCCGTAGTTTGTATCATTTAACATTGGAATCCTAAATCCCGGCTCTAAATAATCCACTAATAACTCCATCATGGCCTTATAATTGGGATGGCTGATATGGCTGTGGGGAGTATGCAGAGCAAATTTTTCATATTCAAAAAAACTGGTTAACGCATAAAAATGGTAACCAAAGGCCCCTTCAAACCACATATGATTGGGAAGCATTCCATGCTCCAGCTGATAAAGAAGGCCATACGGTTCATAAACGGCAAATTCAACATAGGAATCCATATGAAAAATCAGACCGATAATGGCTATGGCAGAATTAATAATTACCTCATGATTATGCAGCTGATTATGACGGTGCTCCATGAGAAATTCAGCACCTGGAAGCAGCATCCCATCCCGGATAAAAGTCTGCTCTGCCTTCGTCATTATATCGGATAAAAGATCATAGGTCATAGCAAAGCTTCTGAGAAAATTGGCCTCATCAAGAGTCTGGGCGCCTGATTTTCCAGGACCATTGTAAGGGATGTCTCCATGCACCTCGTAATCTTTATAATATTTGGAATACTCTGCCATGATAGAGATTGCCTTTTTTGCATAAGACTCTTCTTTGGTAACCAGATATAAGAGTCCCATTTTAAATGCAGCAGTATAATTTCTGGAGTTTATGATTCCCCACCAGGTGCTGTCGTAAGGCTCCCCTGTAAATACCTGACCACAGGCCGGGCATTTATGGTAATGCCCATTCATTCTGTCAAATTCCAGCTGAACCGAACATTTGGGACAGTAATAATAGAGGAACCAGTTTGCTATTCCAGTTTTGGGAACAAGAACCGGCTCTGCCATTACCTCTCTTACTTCCTCTTTTAACTGACTGATTGCTTCAGGCCAAAGCTCCCCCTTTTTTTGAAGCTGCGTAATTTGTGCTTTTGTAAACTGTATCATGGTATCCCTCCCTTAATATAACCGTTCTTCTTCTACTGCCTTTTTAAATTCCGTTGGCGTACAACCGTAAAATTTCTTAAAACTGCTAGCAAAATACCTTTGATTCTCATAACCGCACTCTTCTGACACTTCCTGTATTTTTAAACTGGTCTTCTGAAGAAGCATTCCGGCATGCTCCATTCGTTTCCGTATCAGATATTCTCCAACCCCTTCACCTGTATGCTGTTTGAAAATCTGGCGGACGTAGCTGGAACTAAAATGTACCTTGTCAGCAACCCACTCTAAATCCACCGTGTTGTCTTTTATATTATTTTCCAGTAACAGTTTCATCTGTTTTACCACTGCACTGGATTTTGTTTCCTCTGAATAATCAGAGATCACCAGACAGCAGGTTTCTATATAGTTTTCCAGCATTTCCTTCATGTCCATAAGGCTGCCATAATGGATCCTGTCCTGCATCGAGGCTGCAGGTTCCAGAATCTCCCGGTCAAAACCGTCATGTTCCATATCATTTTGAATTGCGTAAATCAGTTCCTTTACCGACACACTAATGTAGTCATTTTTCTTATTGGACAGAGATGCATAGCTTTTAATTAGACCTTTCAGTTGTAACAGCGCTTCGTCTTTTTGCCCCAGCCGTACGGAAAGACGGATCTGATTTTTCCAGTCTCTGATTGAGGAGCTGCTGCCTTCCTCCTGTTTTTCATGCTCTTCTCCGTAAAATAATATAGGGTGTTCTGTATTAATCATTCCCCGCCAGACCGCCATCGCTTCCTGATAAGAAGCACACAGCCCCTCCCTGCTCTTGTAAGGAGATCCTATGGCAGAAGTAAGCTGGATCTGATAATACTTTCTCAGACTGGACTGTATCTTTTCCATACCTGCTTTTATCTTGCCGGTAAAAACAGATTCCCCGTCTCCTGTCCCGCACCAGATTACAACCAGATGGGCTCCATCAAAACTAACTGCATAAATATGGATATCCGGTGTA
>SVDT01000420.1 GCA_015057775.1 Paenibacillaceae bacterium
GATTTTTTTTGCATGACCTGCTAAATTCTTTGCGGAATCTTCTCCAAAAATCTGAATTCCATGATCAGATTCCGCAAAACCAATTAAAGCATCAATCGGTATAATATCCGCCTCTAGTTCTTTTATGTATCTTTTTGTTTCAGCCACTTCCTCTTCCGTCCCAATTGCACTAAGCCATGTCTGTGCGGCAGCTTTTGCCTCCTTGCTGCAGGATGGTGCATTGATTAATTCATGTGATTTTTCAACTACATAATTTAATACTTCTTTGTTCACTACGATCTTCCTCCTTCTTTATCTGGAAATTAATTACATTTTATCACAAAAGAAATAGTTTTACAATTTTGTATATAAATTTCTATTACCGAACTTTTCATGACTGCATGCTCCGTCCGCCATCTACATGTAAAACCCGGCCGGCTGTAGCTTACTTATTTTTTCTTCTCACGATAGTAATTCCACATACAAGAGTCAACAGACCCATACTCAATAGTATCCCGCTTCCAAGACCTGCATCGCCTGTCCCAGGTAGTTTGCTTAGCAAGTTCCAAACCCCTGTTCCTCTATGGCTGATAATTCCAACACCATTTAAGTTTGATTGATATTTAGCTGTTATTATGCCTTTTCTATATCTACGCTCCTGACTGTTAAACATAGTAAGCTCTCCAGTAATAATTCCGTCGTCCGTTATACAAATAGTCAGGAAGGAATCAGTCTTTCTATACCCCACCGGAGCTTTCATTTCATGCACAGTATATTGCCCGGAATGAATGGGATGGAATGAAATGATTCCATTTTTATCTGTTTTTCCTTTGAATACCGGCTCTCCAGTTTCATTTCTGATCTCCAACTCAGCTCCCGATAATCTTTCCATTGTTTCAGTATCTGCCTTTTGGATTATCACTTCAGGAGAACGGTAATTAACAACTGATACGATACTGTTTTCTGATATCTCACCATTTTTTATGGTAAAGGAATATGTATGATCCGTTGCAAGATACCCAGGAGCTGCTTTTGTCTCTTTATAGGTATAGGTTCCATTTTGGGGCATATCAAATTTTGCGTATCCATCCTCTGCAGTATTCAAAGTAAGATATAAGCTTCCATTAGGGCGGTAAATAGAAAATTCCACTCCTTGAATCCCCTGTCCTGTTGCTGCATCTGTTTTGTAGAGATACATTTTATCCAGTCCTGGGTTTTGTTGCTTTGGATCAGTCATAGTGACCTCTAATAGTACGGGATCTTTTGGTACTGTAAATGCTATATCAGAGGAAAGTTGGTACCCTGATGGAGCTTTTACTTCATGAAGATAATAAGTCCTTTCTGCCACTAATTCTCCTGTAATATCAATTGGCACATCTCTTGACATAAAGTCTGGAACAATTAAGTTTTTTTGTTGATCCAATATCTGTAATGTAGCTCCTTTTAAGTTCTGACCAGATGAATCCACTTTTCTAATGCGGACTCTTGTTGCTTCATTTCTCATTACAACCTGGTCTACGCTTCCATCTCTACTGACAGTAAAGGTAACTTCCTTTCCATAGGCATATCCGTCAACTGGCTTATTTTCGATAAGATGATAAGTTTCGCCAGCTATTAGCTTTCTAATAATTTCATGAGGCTGCTCGCCAGATATCCATTCGTCAATTACTTTATTTTGATTGTCTACTACACTCATATAATTGCCAGGGAGCTCCTCGTGCCCAGTGATTGCCTTTTTAGAGAGGATTACATGGGTTGGATTGTCAATCATTACCACCGTATTTCTTTCCCCAATTGAACTAACAGTAAAGGAAATATCTTCCGCATAGGCATAACCATCTGCCGGTCTCACTTCATGGAGCCAGTAGTTTTTTCCAGCAATCAGCTGTCCTTTTAACACTTCAAATTGGCTTCCAGTTGTAAATAATAAATCCGCACCGGCTGTTACACCATTTCCATCACGGATCGCCTTTGCAGCTGTTTTGTCCTGATTTAAGATCTGAAGCATACTTCCGGATAGAGAACGTGCTGCTTCAGTAGGAGTGCTCTCCGTCAGAGATTTTGCCAGTTTTTGAATTTCAACTTCCGTTTTTTGATCTTTCATAATGACGGTTATGGTTTCCGCTTCTTTTGGCACAGTAAATGTCACATTTTCACTGTAAGCATATCCGGTAGGAGGCTCCTCCTCAGAAAGTTCATAGGTTCTGCCGGCAATTAAAAGCCCCGTAAAATCAACTGGTACTCCTGTTAGTGTAAATTCTTTGATCAATATGCCAGTATCCTTTTCCCTGATAGCAAACCGCCCACCGCTTAAAAGTGCTCCTGATTCTGCATCCATTTTTAAAATATTCACTTCTGTCTTCTGATCTTCCATGATAATTGTCTCAGAAATTCCGCTGTCTTCTGCAGTAAATCTAATATCCTTCTCGTAAGCGTATCCATCCGGAGAACTGACCTCATGTATGATATATTCTTTCCCAGGTATCACAAGTTTCGCTGGGATCTGCACTTCCTCTCCTTCCTTTGTAAATTCATAAATCATTTCATTTGTCTCTGCATCAATCAGCTGATAGCTGCCTCCGGTAAGTTCCTTACCAGTATCCCTGTCACTCTTGAAAAAATACAGCTGCACC
>SVDT01000421.1 GCA_015057775.1 Paenibacillaceae bacterium
CAATGGAACCGGACTCTCCTGTCAATTCATTGCTGATACAAAGGCTAGTCCCTATGGAAATATCTTTTTTCGTAAGCGGGTATTTGAATCCCGTAAGAGTAATTCCTTTTACTTCCATGCTCAGCGGAAGAAAGGAAATATAAGTTCCCCACATCTTTTCCGCTTCAAATACTCTTCCTTTATCTAAAATGGTAATGTGGTTTTTGGGATCTACAATGGAAGCTTCTACTCCCTGGTTTAAACAGAAATAAAGCAGATGAAGATTGCCCATAAAGTGATCAAGACGGCCTCCGGTTGCTCCCAGAAGCACAAGCTTCCTGCACCCTAAATTCATGGCGGTAAAAATAGCCAGCTCTGTATCTGTCTCATCCTTTTCCGGCTTGTGTATATCCCATGTGATTTCTCCTGAAAAGATCCGGTATTGGGAAAGAACCGATTCTTCCACAGTATCAAAATCACCCACTACCGCATCCGGCTTTAAATCAAGCTGTGACAGGGCTGTAAGACCTCCATCAACTGCAATGATTTTATCAAAGGTCTGATCTGCCAGAAAAGTCCTGGCAAAATCAAAATCTATGGTTCCTCCCGTAACGATTAATCCAGTCCGTTCTTTCACCTTTCATATTCCTCAAAAATATCCAAAAATTTTCTGGTATTGGCTGCTGCGTCACCTTTAAATACAGCAGACCCTGCTACAAAAACATTGGCACCTGCTTCAATGAGATCTCTTACATTATCGCAGGTGACACCACCATCGACCTGTATATCCGTTTCCAGTCCCCGCTGTTTTATCATCGAGCGCAGATTCCTTACCTTTTCCAATGTGTACGGTATAAATTTCTGTCCGCCGAATCCCGGATTCACCGTCATAATCAGCACCATATCCAGTTCTGGCAAAATACAGTCAAGGACAGACAGTGGGGTGGCAGGATTTAACGCAACCCCGGCCTTTAGCCCGGCTTCCTTAATCTGGTTAACTGTCCTGTCTAAATGCCTGCATGCCTCCGCGTGAACGCAGATTAAATCTGCACCAGCCGCTTTGATATCTGAAATATATCGCCCCGGCTCCTCCACCATCATATGAACATCAAATATACGGTCTGTGCAGCTTCTAAGGCTGGCAATCACCGGCATTCCAAATGAAATGCTGGGTACAAACGCTCCATCCATTACATCGAGATGAATATACCGGGCTCCCGCATTTGCAGTATCGGTTACCTGTTGTCCAAGATTTTTAAAGTCTGCCGCTAAGATTGAGGGGGCAAGTATAAGCATGTTAGTATCTCCTTTTTTCTTTCAGTTCCTCATACAGAAGCCGGTAATTATCATAACGGCTCTGACTGATTTTTCCTTCTGTGACGGCATCTTTTACGCCGCAGACTTTCTCGCCAATGTGCACACAGCCTAAAAATCGGCAGTCTGGCTCATAGGGTTCAAATTCAGGAAAATATTCCTTTAGCCGGCCGCACTCCATGTCCTCTAAATACATGGAGCTAAAGCCGGGTGTATCCATCATGTAGGTCTGGTTGCCAATTCCAAATAACTCCGAGTGTCTGGTGGTATGTTTCCCCCTCTGGATCTTTTCACTGATCCGTGCAGTTTCCATCTCTGCTTCCGGATAAAGCAGATTGGTCAGGGACGACTTACCAACACCGGAGGGTCCTGCCAGAACCGTAGTTTTTCCTGCAAGAATATCTCTCACAGTACCAATTCCTTTATTCTCATAAATACTTGTAAAATAAACGGGATAACCGGCCGCTTCATACATCTTACGCAGATCTGCCATTTTTTCATGTTCTGACAGATCAATTTTGTTAAAGCAGATATGAACGGGCACATCCTGAGATTCCATCATTACCAGAAAACGATCCAGCAGATTGAAATTAGGTTCCGGGTGAGTAATGGAAAACACAACCAGTGCCTGATCCACATTGGCAACCGCAGGGCGCACCAGGGCGTTTTTTCTGGGCAGAATCTCTTCAATGTTTCCTTTTTGCTCTGCTTCATCAAGAACGGTAATCTCCACATCATCTCCTACAAGAGGTTTCACATTTCTGTTCCGGAATATTCCCTTGGCCTTACATTCGTAAAGATTCCCATCCTTACTGTGGACATAATAAAATCCAGCAATCCCTTTTAATATTTTTCCTGTCATATACGCTTCCTTAGGATTGTGGAACAGCTACAAAGGTGATTGCGTAAGAATTAACCACCTCACCTGTTTCCACATTTACAATTTCTACTGACCCGCTTGTTACATTATAGGCACCCTCTATATTTTTAAACGAAACCGGAAGCATCTGATCCCCTTTTAATGTGGTGGGTCCCATGAGTTCCCGAACGGTATCCTGTCCATTTACTGACTGTCTCAGCTGGATTTTTAATGTCAGCTGGGTACTTCCTGATCCCGGGCCAATAATATTCTGGAGGGAGAAGGATTTGTCAATGGAAGCCAGATATTTATACTTGGATTCCTGTCCGTTTCCTGTGCTGATTACAAAATTCACAGCACTTCCTGATTCCACCTGACTTCCCGCCGCAACAGACTGACTGATGACATTGCCTCTTGCCACTGTTTCAGAAGACGCTTCGGTAACGGTTCCCTGAACCAG
>SVDT01000422.1 GCA_015057775.1 Paenibacillaceae bacterium
GTTATGAAAGGGTATTTTCATAGTAAAAAGGTAGCACCTTATCAGGGCGGAGAATACATGAATCAATCAGAGGGGCGGGAGTCAGTAGACCAGACCGTGACATTTTGGACAGACAGAATTGTAAATCTGTGCAGAGAAAAAAACATCAGTTTGCTGTTAGTAGGGGTTACTTCCCCCAAAAACTGGGACTATAGCCGCCATAATACAGTCAATGATTATGCCGTAAAAAATAACGTTCCGTTTCTTGATTTAAATCTCTTTACCAAGGACATAAAGATAGACTGGAATAAGGACAGCAGAGACGGAGGTGATCACTTAAATACAAGCGGAGCCGAAAAGTTAAGCAAGTATTTAGGCACTTATCTGGCTGCCCACTATTCACTCACAGACCATCGAAATGATAAGAACTACAGTGAGTGGAACAAGGAACTGGAGCAATACTTAATCAAAATATCTGAGAAGGAAGCTTCCAGTTAATCCATCCACTTTTCAGGGGCAGCCATACCTGATTGAAATTTATCCAGAAATAAGCCCACATGATACCCATCTGCCACAGCATGGTGAACGGTAATGGATAGCGGCATACGTTTTCTGCCGTCTCTGTCAATAAATTTCCCTGCTTCCAGAACCGGGAAAAAGGAGCTGCTGTTTCCATAAGGAACCGGTGTATAACTTGTAAACTCGATCCATGGAAGCATTCCTATCATAAAACTGTTCTGAGGAGGCATATCCGGCTTTGCTAAGATCCCATGGTTATGGGCAAAACGATCCTGGTCTGCAATGTAATTATTATAAAAAGTATGAAAATCAGAATCATACTCCGTCCACATATTAGACATGGTCTTGTCATCTGGATGGAAGCATGCATAAGAAGGGTGTAAGACCTCATAACAACCAAGCGTTCCGTCTATGGAGGCAATCCGAAACTCCTGCTGCTCTGTTATCAGCTTAGAAGCCAGATACAAATAAGCAGGGAAAAACTTTTTGTTTTGCTCTTTTACCATGTTGTAGGTATTGGTAATGTCTGCCTCAATGGTAATGGAAAATCCGGTAGGCAGCATTTTTGTAAAATAGTAAAAATACTGTTTTCTGTCCCAGCTGTCAAAATCAATGGGAGTAAAGGCAGTGTTTATGTCTGACATTTGTAATCTCCTTTGTTTTATTCTGATTCGGGCTTCCAATACCTTGAACCATCTGGTTCCCGGCATAGAAAGCCGCTGTCAATCAGTTCTCTTCGAAGCAGGAAGTAATCTCCAAACGTATGCCATTCCTCACAGATGGAGTTTACTTCTTTTTCTGTATAGCTGCGGTCATTTAGGAATTTTCCCGCCAGATATCGAAGGATTTCCGTTCTTAAGCGATTCTTTTGGGACAGCCTGGTTATCTTTCCGGAATCATCAAGAAAGTTGCTGATATCTGTTTTTTCTTTCATGTTCCTTGTTCTCCTTCCATTCTCTTTTCATTCCACAGCTCCAGTAGTGTGTTTAAATCATCTGAAAACTGTCGTTGTGTCTGCGTCTCTTTTTTCTCAATTTCCTCCACGATTTCAAAGGAAAAGGAATCTGCCCCATATTGCTTCCAGGTTTTCAGCATACATATTTCGGGACAGGAATCGGTTGACTTGGAAAACGCAAACCGGTTTTTTGAACCCTGCATATCTAAACTGGTTCGTAACCAGTAGGACCCGTCTTTGCTGCATTGTATGCGGTAGATTCCTCCAGTCATAATTCTGTTTTTGTACTGGTCTTTTAATGCTTTTTTCGCTGAACTCTCCATTTTACTCACCTCCTTTTTGTGTCAGGCTGCCAGATGCCTTTTTCCACATCATTGTAGCTCCTGGTTATCATCTTTTCAATAAACGCTTCGTAGAGTTAGATCGGATATTCTGCATTAAAAAGCATTACAGAAAAGGGGGAGGATTGACAGTTTTATTGGATTAAAGTAATATGAAAACAGAAGATTAATGGGAAAAACTGGAAGCAGTTTTAAAAAGGGGAATGAAGCATGAGGTTACTGATTGTTGAGGATGAGATAAGGATCAGAGAAGGAATTCAGAAGCTTCTGGGTAAAATGAGACAGGATTACGAAATCGTGGGAGAAGCGGAGAACGGAGAAGAAGGACTTCGGCTGTTAAAAGAGTTAAAGCCTGATATTGTAATAACAGATATCAGAATGCCGAAGATGGATGGTCTGGAAATGATGACCAATGCGGTGAAAGAGGGAATCACTTCAAAAGCCATTGTTTTAAGCGCCTACTCCGAGTTTGAATATGCCCGTCAGGCGATGAAGCTTGGAGTGACAGAATATTTGCTAAAACCCATATCCCTCAATGATTTCTCACAGGCACTGGAGCATGTGGAACTGCAGGTGGAAAAGGACAGGCAGGAAAAGCCGGCAAAGATCGGAACACTGGAGCAGATACTTTATGATTTTATGAACGGACGCATGGAGATGGACGCAGATATCAACACTTATCTGCAACGCAGTTATCAGATGGAAGAAACTGAGAAGCTGATTTTAATTTATGTGTATCTGGGAGTCGCTATGAAAAAGAGCGGGAAAGCGCGGTGAAACAGTTACGGCATGTTTTCTCCATGTA
>SVDT01000423.1 GCA_015057775.1 Paenibacillaceae bacterium
ATTCCCTTTGGTACTCTATATCGTCAATTTCATATCCCATGGTTACAATTGCCTGATTTAAGTCAAGACACCTTATGTAATTCTGAAACTTCTGGCTCTCTTCATGAAACTCTAAAAAGATTTCACCGGCTGTACTGTAATTTCTCTGCTGGTCTGGAATTGGCATCATCGTATCACTGGCAAGCTTCGAAGCATCTGAGACCATGCCGTCTGACAGTAACTGTCGAATCTTAAGATAATTGTCTTTCGCTTCCGGATTCACACGGTTTCTGCCCCCGTTCCCATACCAGATGGTATCCTCATTCAGCTGTAATTTATCTATCTGAACTCCACCAAAAACCATAGCGCCCATGTTCCCGTTGCCAATGGGTGCTGCTTCATTCCAAATTTCTTCACTGTCAGGTCTGAATCTTTGGTACGGAACCGGTCTGTCATATAGTAAACGATTCTTCATAAGGATATCCTCCAGACTAAATTAAAGTAAACGATTGTAAAGACGCACTGCCTTCTCCACGATATGTAATATAAATTGGCCAGATCCCAGGAGGTTTTTATCTCAAACTGCCCCTGCAGTTGCCGCGTACTTTAATTATAACACTTTTCACTCCCTGACAGTCAAAATATTTAAATCCGGCAGTTGCCGTATCACACATATTCTGTATATAACCAGCTTCCTCACCCCCGTCTTTCCCGTCCTGCGTTATTTTGGGGAACCGGCTGTCCATCCACAGGCCTCCAAGGGGAGTATAAATTTCTGGGCCTTGGATTTTCTGAATAATTTAAAAGTTCTTTTTCCATTTTGTTTCATGACAGGTCTCCTTATGGAAAATATTATTTTTATGTATGATGCAAATAGAAATAAAAAAGGGATGCTGCAAAATAAGTAAAGGAGATAGATTTCATGACTGTTTCTTAATGCTCTTTTTATAGTCAGCCACATATCATCTTATTTCCCGTTACTATAATGCAACAACCCTATTTATTGTTTTAAATTGATAGTCTCAAAACTTTATGTCACAGCATCGTTCATGATATTACCGAGCAGATTTCCATCCGTTTAAACACTATTATTACATAAAATAATAAAAACGTGTATATTCAATCCCTAATTTGTCATATACAATTTTTTAGAATTTCATCAAAGCCCATCTGTCCTTTACATATACATGGTTTCAAACATTCGGATACCTGCTGCTGTTGCAAATATCTTCTTCCTGACATTCTCAACTGCCTCCCGGGACATCCCGTCCTCCCATGCATTGACAAGAAAATCAGCTTCCACTAGAATCTGATAATCCTCCCCTTCTATATTTTTGTATGTATGATGGTGACCTACCAGCCAGCAAATCCGGTCAATCTCTTCCGGAGAATAATCAAGAGACGCAAGAAGTTTTCTTGCAATGGGCGGTCCCTCCAACTCCTGGTAATTACCTGCGCTGCTGTGATATTTTTCTTCACTTGCCTTAATGCCGATATCATGAACCACGCAGGCTGTTTCCAGTATCCGCTGCTTCTTGGCATCAAGCCCCTCTTCTTCTCCAATCAGCTTACCAAACTGGTATACTTTAATAAAATGCTGAATCCTCTTTGGATCCCCTTTATAATAATCCATCATTTTTTCAATCACATTGTTTATGGTATTCATCCGTTGAGAGCCCTCCTTATTTATTCTGTATTTATCTTACTGAGGCGGAGGGCATTTGTCAACGCAGAGAACCAGTTTCATCTTTTAATTATGGCTGATGTCAAATTCAAAGCTTTTTAAATCAGCCGTAAGCGCAGCATAATAGGTACCCCAGGTGCGTATGATAGTCAGCTCATAATCCTTTTTTAGTTTTACTTCCATATTTCCTTCCAATGCAAATGCCGGGTGAGTGTTTCTAAAACGCATCAGCTCAAAAAGCCGTTTCACAACCGGACGATCTGTCTCTTTTGCTATTTCTTCCAGGCTGTAGTAGTGGCGGTTAATGTCTCTGCCATTTTTCGTCTTTTCCATCAGCTCAATATCATTGGATCCGGCAAGCAGACCCACATAATATACCTGGGGAATTCCTGGTGCAAAAAACTGAATGGCTCTTGCCAGCAGATATGCATCGTCCCTGTCACCAAGTGCAGAATAATAGGTAGTGTTCACCTGATAAATATCCAGATTGTTGTAAGCCGCTGTATTGTAGATCTTTTTTACATTGGCTCCCTTGGTAAACATTTTTTCTTTCGTCTCCTCAATCGCCTCATCAGGCATTAAGTCTCTGGCATCCACAATTCCGATTCCATCATGGGTATCCAGCGTGGTAAACTGCTTTTTCGGGGACATCTCAAGCCATCGTTTCAAATACACTCCGTTTCCTGTATAAAGCGCATTTAAAACCAGCACAGGAAGTGCAAAATCATAGATCCAGAAGCCCTGCTTTGCAATTTTCATCTGGATGGTATAATGCTCATGGATCTCCGGTAATATATCCACACCCTTTGGGGACACAACATCCTGAATATCATGAAGCAGCTCCCAGATATCCGGTTCCACAAAAAAACAGTTAGTATTTTTCTTTTTTACAGCATAGGCAAATGCATCCAGCCGAATAATG
>SVDT01000424.1 GCA_015057775.1 Paenibacillaceae bacterium
TCATGAGTGCAGCAAGTGTAATTGCTCCAATTCTTCTTAACCTCATAAGATGTTTCCTCCCATTTCTTATTTATGGGTTCATTATACGGGAAAAATGAATGACCGTAAATGCAATATCCGTCTATCCCATGTTCAAAATCCGATGTTGCAGTTCATAGTCTGTACACATTCTTGTAACACAAAAATCCCAGTAAATACAAGTTTCCTTGTAAATACCGGGATTATAAGAATTATCTATTTCATCTGACCTGAAACCCAGACTCATGCTTTACAGGTATTAAATCCGCCTCGCACTGATGAATTTCTATAAAACGTTCCCCTTTTAATATCTCAAATAAATGATCAATTTTCTCCCGTTCTCCCTGTACTTCCATCTCTACACGGCCGTCATCAAGATTTCTTACCCATCCCGTCAGTTTTAACTGAATAGCAAATTGCATGGTTCGAAAACGGAAGCCCACACCTTGGACTCTTCCATCAACATAAATGTGTTCTCTTATTATATCTCTGTGCATAGATTCACCGCCTTATTTTCATCTGTGGGAGACAGTGATTTTGTTTCACCAAGTAGTTTTTCAAAATCTTCTAACGGCATCGGTCTGGCAAAAACGTATCCCTGTATAATATCGCATCCAGCAGATTTTAAAAAGTCGACCGTCTCCGTAAACTCCACACCTTCTGCAATGGTTTTAATATGAAGTTCCTTTGCCATATTAATGATGTTGGAAATGACGATACGCTCTCTCTGGATATCATTACTTTTTCTAAAAAACATAATATCCAGTTTAACAATATCTATGGAAAGATTCTTCAAAAGATTCAAAGACGAGTAACCTGCTCCAAAATCGTCAAGGGAACAGATAAATCCTTTTTCATGAAGATTTGCCACCAGACCGTTAAATACGGTATCATCTGAGAGCATAACTGTCTCAGTAAATTCCAGTTCTAGTAAACCGTCGGGAATCTCATATTTTTCCTTGATACTGCTATAGTAATCTACAAAATCATCCCTCAGTATGCCCATTTTGGAAACATTTACAGCAAGGTTTATAGGCGGATTCCCAGACTGTAAATATTCATGAAGCCATTTACAAGAAAGTTCAAACATATAGCGGTCCAACAGGATAATCTTTCCTTCCCGTTCCATAATAGAAATAAACTGTCCAGGCAGTATGGTTCCTCTACGTGGGTTTTCCCAGCGAACCAGTACTTCTCCTCCTGCAATCCGGTTATGATTCTGAATGGAGATCTTAGGCTGGACAAAAATCCGAAACTCCTGTCTTTCGATGGCTCCTTCCATCTCTGATTCCAATTCAGATTCATCTACAACCTTGTCCCGTATCTCCTTATCATAGAAACCAAACTGATTTCCAGGTAAGCTTTTTATGTATTTTTGCGCAATATTGGCCCGATTCACAATATTATCGATAGAAACATTCCTATCTTCCTCTTCCAGGCAATATACTCCCATACATAGTTCGGTTGCAATTCGTTTATTATTGGTTAACTCCTGCTGGCGAAAAGCCTGAACCAGTTTCTGAAACCAGTTCTTTAGTTCTGTCCTGGATTCATATTGACAGAGTCCTGCAAAATTGTCCGCTGACACTCTGCAAAACAGAAAATTCTGTATCGGACACTTTTGCAGTAAATTGGCAATGGTGATAAGAATCCGGTCTCCTTCCTCATACCCCAGCACATCATTAATAAACTTAAATTTTTTAATATCACAGTACCATACCGCATAGCTTTTCATGTCCGCGTTTTTAAGAATACGTTCCGCTTCTTCTTTAAATGCATAAAAATTATGGCAGCGGGTAAGTGAATCAGTATAGGCAATGTTCTCCAGAGTCTTCTGGTTCGCCGCAATTGTTCTGTACTGCCTGAAATAAAATAAAAAAAACAATCCGGAGGATAATAATATCAAAATTCCGATACCAACAGTCGTTTCTATATATCTGGTTTCCAAATCGGATCTGGGGAAGGTATTTAAAAGATACCAGTCATTGATTTCAAGTGGTAATAATACAGCATGTTCCTGCCCCCTGACACCAATATTTAATTCAGAAGAAGTTTGCTGACCACTGGAAATCATATCGTAAATTTTATGTTTTATACCACTCCTGTCAAGTTCATCATTTCTATCACCGGATGCCGCGATTAAATTCCCCCGGTTGTCAAAAACTGCGCATATTCCTAAACTTGCATAAATCTGCGTATTCAGCAGCTCATTCAGTACATGGCGTACATTCCCAGCGTAAAGATAACCCAGTGGCTGGTTTTCATTCCCCATTATTAAAACGTTTAAATAATAATCTTCTCTGTCTAATCTTGTCCAGTCAAGCTGCTTTGAATATTCCACCCTCATACCTTCCATGGAAAGCTCCATACGGCTGACTATATCCGGCAGCTGTCTGGCATGATCAGAATCCATGCCTCCAAAACCTGCTGCTATGGTTTTAAGCAGGTAGATATCCCCTTCTATCCGGCCTTTGACTGTTAACTGGTTTTGCTTTGATACGCTATTATAATAATCATTATTTTCTTTATCATTCTTCTGCACCATATAAAAAAGAAAGCTGATGCAG
>SVDT01000425.1 GCA_015057775.1 Paenibacillaceae bacterium
GGAGTGGATTCTGCTTTGTTTGAAGCTGCGGCCATTGATGGGGCGAAATCTCTTCAGATATTCACCAAAATTACCATGCCTACAATTAAACCCATTTTTATTTATGTGCTGATTACTTCACTCATCGGCGGACTGCAGATGTTTGATGTACCCCAGGTACTTACTAATGGAAAAGGTACGCCTGACCGGACCAGCATGACGTTAATTATGTTTCTGAACAATCATTTATACAGCAAAAACTACGGTATGGCAGGAGCGTTATCAGTAATACTCTTCATTATAACAGCAGCACTCAGCCTCGTAGTATTTTTCATACTTACCGGTTCAGGTAAAGAGAAAGGAGGATCAAGATAATGGGAAAAGTGAAGAATTTAAAAAAGGCAGCAGCCTATATTGTATTGTCGCTTTTATCGTTTCTTTGCCTTTTTTTCTTTTATTGCCTGATCATCAATGCGACCAGATCCCATCCGGAAATAGCTAAGGGATTCTCATTTTTACCGGGAAAATCATTTGGTCCTAACTTATATAACGTACTGCACAACAAGAATCTGCCTGTAGTAAGTGGAATAGTAAACAGTTTATTTATTGCCAGTGCTTCTGCAGCTCTTTCGGTATACGTATCAGCACTGACTGCATACGCGATTCACGCCTATGATTTTAAGTTCAGAAATGCTGTTTATCTTTTTATCATCCTGATTATGATGATTCCGAATCAGGTAACCACCCTTGGATTTTTAAGCCTGATTGGTAAAATGGGGCTTATGGACAGTTTTGTTCCACTGATTCTTCCATCTATGGCTGCACCAGTCGTATTTTATTTTATGGTATCTTATTTTCAGAGTAATTTGCCCTTAGAAATCGTGGAATCAGCCAGAATCGACGGATCCAATGAATTTTTCACCTTTAACTATATTGTAATTCCCATTGTGAAGCCTGCTTTGGCAGTACAGGGAATCTTTGCATTCGTAGCTTCCTGGAACAATTATTTTGTTCCTTCCCTAGTCCTTAAATCCAATACGAAAAAAACACTTCCAATCCTGATTGCCCAGCTTCGAAGTGCAGATTTCTTAAAATTTGACATGGGGCAGGTTTATATGCTTATTACCATTGCCATCGTTCCGGTTGCAATCATCTATCTGTGCCTGTCAAAATTCATCATTGGCGGTGTGACAGCAGGTAGTGTGAAAGGATAAATACGATGGACTGGAAAAAAGACTTTATATGGGGAACCGCAACTTCATCCTATCAGATAGAGGGGGCAGCTTTTGAGGATGGAAAAGGGCTGTCTGTATGGGATGTCTTTGTAAGAGAGAAAGGCAAAATTTTTGAAGGACATACGGGAGACGTGGCATGTGATCATTACCACCGGATGAAAGAGGATGTAGCCCTGCTTGCAGAACTTGGAGTGGGGGCTTACCGCTTTTCCGTTTCCTGGCCAAGAATTATGCCTCATGGTACCGGAAGCGTCAATGAAAAGGGGCTTAAATTCTATTCAGATCTGATTGATGAACTGTTAAAGCATCATATTACTCCATATGTGACCTTGTTTCATTGGGATTATCCCAATGAACTGGAGATGCAGGGCGGATGGTTAAATCCCAGCAGCCCTGATTGGTTTGCTGAATATACAGCAGTTGTAGCAAATGCATTTGGAGACCGGGTAAAGAATTTCATTACGTTTAACGAGCCTCAGATATTTACCTGGCTTGGATATGACAGATGCACCCATGCTCCGGGAATCAAATATCCGGTTGGCAGAATCCTTGCCATGTGCAGGAATATTGCTTTGGCACATGGGAAATCTGTCCAGAAACTACGGGAAATAGTATCGGATTGCCGGGTAGGATATGCACCTACCTGCGGCAATGCCTACTGGCCTGTGGTAGAAACTGAATTGCTGGCTGCAAAAGCAAAAGAGCTTCAGAACTCCATAGGAGAGGAAGACTGGATTCATTCTTCCGCATTCTGGAATGAATTG
The DNA here is from genome assembly GCA_015057775.1 of Paenibacillaceae bacterium. Taxonomy (GTDB): domain Bacteria; phylum Bacillota; class Clostridia; order Lachnospirales; family Lachnospiraceae; genus Lacrimispora. The sequence continues at coordinate 1,979 of SVDT01000425.1, forward strand.
TTTATAAAGGGAAGATTTCACCGGCAATGTCCTCAGTTATTTGGGGAAGACTTACCAGAATTGTCCGAAAGGGACCGGCTTCTAATCAGCCAGCCTCTTGATTTTTGTGGGATGAATCTCTATCAGGGAACCTCTGTTAATTTATCCAACGCAGGTGATTTAATTCTTGGTAGGCTACCGGCCGGACATGGGAAGACCGGAATGGGCTGGCCCATTACTCCGAAAGCCATGTACTGGGCAGTAAAGAACTTTTACGATACTTACCAATTGCCTTTGTTTATTACAGAGAATGGTATGTCAGCCCTGGATGTAATATCCTTAGATGGCGGTGTTCACGATCCATCCAGAATTGATTACCTGGAGCGCCATCTGTCTGAACTGAAGCGCGCAGTATCAGACGGAGCGAAGGTGGAAGGGTACTTTTTGTGGAGCTTTCTGGATAATTTCGAATGGGAAAAGGGTTATGACGACCGGTTTGGAATTGTTTATGTAGACTATGAAACCCAGAGAAGAATACCAAAGGACAGCTTTTACTGGTACCAGAATATAATCAGATCATGATATTATCAAAAAGGACCATTGATCCATATGTGTAAATCACTT
>SVDT01000426.1 GCA_015057775.1 Paenibacillaceae bacterium
TACATAAATCAAGCTCATTCCCGCAGCCATGTTAAATGCCACAGTATAATACTGATTTGCTCCTGATTCATCTTTTTTTCCCTTACATACGGAAAGAAGTATACCGCCCCCTGCTCCAAACAGCATACCGGTTGCAAAAAAAAGGCTGAATAACGGCAGCAGTATATTTAAAGCCGCAATTCCAATTGCTCCAACTCCTCTTCCGATCATTAGAGTGTCTGCTAATATATAAATGGAGGTAACCATTGTTGCACTAATTGATGGAAGAAGATAACCTGCAAATAATTTTTTAACAGGATCTTCCAGTAAATTTACTTTTTTCATAATTAAGTCTCCTTTTGAAAGTCTTAAAATAGTTTACCATAATTTAATTAAATAACAAGGAAAAGAACGAAAGTGTGATTTAACATTTAAAAGTTGGGGCATATATATTAAAATGACAGAATTTTTTATCTTAGTTTTTATGCAAAATATCATGAATTAAGATTGTTTCCGACGCTGAAATATGATACATTAGAGTTATCTCTGAAAATATATTAATAACAGGAGGAAAGATCGTATTATGAAAAAAAGAGCTCTCGCATTAGCCATGGCAGTTATGATGGCCGCAACACTCAGCGCATGTGGTTCCGCTGGCAAAGGAACTGCAACAACTGCTGCTCCCTCTGCAGAAACCACAACTGCTGCAGAAAAACCAGCTGAAACGACAGGTGCTACATCAGTTAAGTCTGATTCTTCAACCGGATATGAACTGGCGCTGGTTACAGACCTTGGTACCATTGATGACAAATCCTTTAACCAGGGTGCATGGGAAGGTATGAAGAAGTACGCAGAAGAGAACAAGATCTCCTATAAGTACTATCAGCCACAGGAAGGTACTACTGATTCTTATTTAGAAACAATTGGACTTGCTATTGAAGGCGGTGCAAAATTAGTAGTATGTCCTGGCTTCTTATTTGAAGAGCCTGTATTCCTTGCTCAGGAGCAGTACAAAGACGTTCACTTCATTCTTCTTGACGGAGTTCCTCATAACGCAGACTACTCAGAATATAAGACAGAATCCAATGTTATGCCAATCCTGTTCCAGGAAGATGAGCCTGGATTCTTAGCAGGCTATGCAGCAGTAAAAGAAGGTTACACAAAGCTTGGTTTCTTAGGTGGTATGGCTGTTCCTGCAGTTATCCGTTATGGTTACGGATTTGCTGAAGGTGCTGATTATGCAGCTAAGGAAATGGGCATCGACGGCGTTGAAATCATGTACAACTATACAGGTGCTTTCGCTGCAACTCCAGAGGCTCAGTCTATGGCTGCATCCTGGTATCAGAACGGAACTGACGTAATCTTTGGCTGCGGCGGTGCTGTTGGTAACTCTGTTATGGCTGCTGCTCAGGAAAAAGGCAAAAAGGTAATCGGTGTTGACGTTGACCAGAGCTATGAATCTGAGACAGTCATCACTTCTGCCATGAAACAGCTTTCCGTATCTGTATACGACGGCGTAAAAGCTTTCTATGACAACAAGTTCCCAGGCGGCGAGACAAGCATCTTCTCCGCTAAGAATAACGGTATCGGCCTTCCGATGGAAACATCCAAGTTCACCAAATTCACAAAAGAAGATTACGAAAAAATCTTCACTGAATTAAAGGATGGCAAAGTAACCCTGGTACAGCCTTCTCAGGATAACAACGATCCGAACAGAGACTTAAAGCTTGAAAAAACAAAGATTAACTTTGTAGAATAATCCGCGGGGATAGTGCCCTCCGGGCATACCACGATGTCAGAATTCTGACATAAAAAAGGAAAGGAGATGCCGTTTGATTCACCAGTCAGTAAAGATCTGGTCTCTTACGGCATCTTCTTTTTGCTTTATAACTTTATTAACCGGGTACCGGGTCCCATAGATAGGTACCGTAGTAAGGGGGATTTTATGGACTACATTATTGAGATGCTTCATATCACAAAAGAATTTCCCGGTATTATCGCCAATGATGACATTACACTACAGTTAAAAAAAGGCGAGATACACGCCCTCCTCGGAGAAAATGGAGCAGGCAAATCAACTCTTATGAGTGTATTATTCGGATTATATCAGCCAGAAAAAGGCTCAATCCGGGTTCGTGGTAATGAAGAAAAAATCACTGGTCCGCTGGATGCCAATGCACTTGGTATCGGCATGGTGCACCAGCATTTTAAGCTGGTAGAGAATTTCACAGTCCTGCAGAATATCGTACTGGGCATGGAGACGACAAGACGGGGCTTTTTGAAGATGGATGATGCCCGCAAAAAAGTAATGGAATTAAGTGAAAAATATAAATTGTTTGTAGACCCTGATGCGCTGATATCCGATATTACCGTAGGAATGCAGCAAAGGGTTGAAATTTTAAAAATGCTGTATCGTGATAATGAAATCATGATATTTGATGAACCTACCGCAGTCCTGACTCCTCAGGAAATTGATGAACTGATGCAGATCATGCGGGATCTGGTAAAGGAAGGGAAGTCCATACTGTTCATCACACACAAGCTCAATGAAATCAAGGCGGTAGCAGACCGCTGTTCCGTCCT
>SVDT01000427.1 GCA_015057775.1 Paenibacillaceae bacterium
TCGGTCTGCTCTCTCTGGGTTCCCAGCACCCATTCCACATAATAGGTCAGGCTTAGATACTTCACTTTATCTGACTGATTCTTAAGGGTTAAGTTCCATAGTTTTAATGATTCATGGAGAGGGCAAAACACAGTCAGCTCCTGCTCAAGCATTGATTCCTCATGAAGGAACCGGCTGTATCCAAACCCATGCCTTACCCGGTATATGCCTTTGTCAGATCTGCCCAGAGACATGGGTGTCATTACCTCTCCGGTTATTTCATCCAGAATATAGATTGCCTCCCCCGCCCTGTCACTGACCGGGTCGTTGGACCAGGGGGTAAGCTTATTCTCCCGGCTGTTAATGCTCCAGGTAAAGCCTGCCCCCGACTCTGATATCTGGAAACCAAAGTCCTTGTTTGAAATCACATTAATCCAGGGTGCCGGCGGCCTGTTATTTCCGTCCAGCAGAATTTCATATTCTCTGCCATCACAGACAAATCCTCCAAAGCCATTAAAAAACTCATAATTCTCCATAAGTCCTAATATTCCTCCAGCAGCTCCAATTGATTTTCTTTCCGTTTTGTAAAATAAATACCTGTTTTCTCCGAAAACACCACCCGTGCAACCGTATACAGCAAATCAATCTCTGCCGGCAGAAGCTCATACGTATGCAGGGTAAAGAAGCTGGTCTTACCGCTTCCGGAATCATAGATACGCAGAGAACTGGTCAGATCATTGATTAATTGATCCACCTCCTGAAGATAACCATATTTGGAATCCACCAGGATAACCAGATCTACCATTACAAGATTTACTCTTAAATATTCGTAAGCCTTTAATACATCCTTGATGATCCGCTCTTCTTCAATGGACCGGACTACAAAAAGCAGAATGGGATTATCTCCGGAAATACCGAATTTCCACAAGAAACTCTGATTCTTAAAATTTCTCCGGATATTCTCATGAGGTCCCCGGAAAATACCGCAAGGATAAAATATGTGACTAATCATATCCTGGAAGGAATCGAGCTGTGTTTTGGTAATCTCTAAGTACTTTAACTCCAGATTACTTTGAAGCCGGAATTTCTCCAGAAGATCATCAATCCGGTAACTTACATTTAATTCCTCCGCAATTTTTACTGCCTCTTCTCTCCCGCTGCATACACCGGTAATAAAAGTCAAACTGGCTGATTCACCTGCACCGATACATATCTGTACCCGAATGCTCATAATGGGATCGTTGCAAAAACCTGGATCATTAAAAAAGGCAATGCTGTTTACTACACAATCCGGATTTTCCAACGTATTGTTTCTGCCGATAAATCGTTTTCTGTCATTTTCAAATTCAACCTTTTTGCACCGTTTTTCATCGGTTTTTACCATATGCATGACGTAAGAATTGTCGGTCTCATTCTTTTGACGTCTTTTGGCCAGGAAGATATTCTGTTCTTTTACATACTCACTTTCAAGAAAGAGTTTATTAAACGCCGGATGGCTGATTTCTGCCATATGAGTATCGTCTACTACTTCCATATAACTGGTCACCTCCAGCTGCTTTTCCTCATTTCCATGATTGGTCAGTGTGACTTTGCGAATCTCAAAATTGCGATCTGCATTCAGGCTGACTATCATATGAGTAGAAATGTCCCCGTCCTTTCGTTTAAATTCCGCCTGGTGGGGGCTGAAAATCACATGATACTCTTCCGGCTCGATCCGGGTGGGGTGATAGGCAGCACTCCAGTATTTTCCCTGCTTCTTGTCCTTGATATAGATATAGTTCCCTGTATTTGCATAGACATCGGATCTCCAGCGGTATAGCATGCGGTCCTCATATTGACTGAACCCATCCCCGTCTGAGGTAATCATCAGAGAATACTTCCCGTTTGATAAATAATTTACAATGGGTGTGGTTAAACCTGTACGATTAATATACCGGTTATTGTAACGATCTTCTGTAAAAAGTGGTTTCCCGATTTTTATGGTATACCCCTGTTTAGCAATGGAGATCAAATATGACTGGCGTTTTTCTTCCAGCAAAACTTCCGTTGCCTTTATCATCATTTCCGCGTGAAACCGTTCTTTTAAAATTCCTTCATTCAGGTAATTATTAATTGCGGCCAGATTCATCCCCTGATGATGTGCCATATAGGATTTCACAATGCAATAAGGTTTTAAATCCACGGAACTGGGCACATCAAAATCAATGGATTCATAGAAACCATATTTACCGTAAGCACCTAATTCTTTCAGCCTCTTTAAATTGCTGATACATTCCTTTTCCGCTGTATTTAGTGCCAGCATTGTCGCATATGGTGCCACTACCAGAGAATCCTTACGGACTGGCTGAAGCCTTATCTTTGGAACTCCAAATGCCTTATACTGGTAATTGGCATTTAAATCAAAACGGTAATATTGGGATTCTGATATTCCCCATGGAATGTCTGCTTCTTTTGCATACTTCATCTGCTGGAGCACTGCTGCTTTAGAGGTCTGTTCATAGACTGAGCCTTCATATTCCTTCAGTACAAGATTGGGCATCAGATACTCGAACATGGTGCCGCTCCAGGATACGAAACATG
>SVDT01000428.1 GCA_015057775.1 Paenibacillaceae bacterium
TCTGCGCGTCCGGCTAACGAAATACGCTGATTATATAAGGGGTTTCTCTGAGATTACGCAGTATCAAGTATACTGCGAATATTACAGGCGTGCATTTTATACATCGACTCCAATCATGGTTATGCAGTAATTTTCTAAAAAAAACCGGATTAGTCTAAGCCTGAGCACCCAGAAATAAGTTGAAAAAAAGGAGAAAACTATGTCGGAGCATACTTCTGAAAAAAGCGGGAAAAAGGTTCACAAATATGGTTTGAAAAGCCTGCTGACTAAAATACTTTTTTTTGTTGGAATCCCTGTCATTTTATCTTTTTGCATCGTAGGTGCTGTCATCTTGTTTCTGGTTAAATCCAGTGTGGAAGAAATGACAGAAAAAGAACTGACTGCAAGAACCCAGGCAGCGGCTGAGGAGATGGAAGGTTACTTTAATCAATATAAACATAAAGCCGGACAGCTGTCAGACACAGTCGCATTTCAAAAGTTCTTTCAGGATTTAAAGCCTGGCACAAACATATCTTCAGCGCCTGGGTTTGATGATATCAAGCAGACTATGGTACGGTCATATGAGAAAGATAAAGAATCCGTGGTAGCATTCTGGGTAGCAGATATTGATTCCAGCCAGCTGGCCCAGTCAGATGGCTTTGTATCAGATCAGACATATCGTGTGAAGGAACGTCCGTGGTATCAGCTACTGGTGAATTCCGGGAGTACGATTATGAAGGAGCCTTTTGAGGATTTTGCCACCAAGTCTCAGATTGTAAGTATAATAGCACCTGTCTTTGCTGCAGATGGGAAAGAACTTATCGGAGCAGTGGGAATTGACTTTTCTCTTGATGGACTGGTAAAAACCATTGGTTCATACCAGCTTGGAGAAACAGGATTTTACATATTGACATCAAAAGAGGGACAGGTAATCTTTCATCCGGACAAAGACATGGTAAATAAAAAGATTGCAGATCTTAATATTTCCCAGAACATGAAAGAGGCCCTTTCTTCTTCCACAGAAGGATTTCTTTCCTTTACTTCCAATCAGTCGGAAGCAGAAGGTTATGTACGTAAGGTAGGGGATACCGGCTGGACAGTAGCCGCAGGTCTTCCGGTAAAAGAGTTTTATGAGGGCTACAGGGCGATTACGGCATCGATGATCGGAGTTTTTGCCGTTGCATTACTTGTGGTAATTGTCATGATTCTGATTATTTCAAATATGATTGTTGCACCTCTTAAAAAGCTGACGAAAACTGCCAATCTGATTGCAGACGGCAGACTGGATATATCGGCAGATGTAAGATCCAATGATGAAACAGGGCAGATGGCGCTTGCACTTAACCGCACAGTGATTCAGTTAAACAGGTATATCGGATATATCCATGAGATCACTCAGGTGCTTCAGGTAATGGCGGACGGAACTATGCAGATAGAACTTCATCAGGATTATAAAGGTGAGTTTGCTCCGGTAAAAGAAGCGCTTTTAACCATTTCCCAGTCTTTGAACAGGACATTAAAGCTCATACAGGCCAGTGCAGATGAGGTGGGAATTGGAGCAGATCAGGTATCTCAGGGAGCCCAGACTCTGGCATCTGGTTCCGCGGAGCAGGCGGCAACCATTGAAGAATTAAGCGCTTCCATTGAATCGATGTCTGATCAGGCGCAACAGAATTTAGAGCAGGTAAAGAAAGCTGCGGGTTCTGTTTTAGTATCTTCACAGGGACTTTTAAAGAGTAATGAATTTATGGAACAGTTAAGCTCAGCTATGAGGGAGATCAGCAGTTCTTCCGATAAAATAAACAGCATTACAAAAGTAATTGAAGACATTGCTTTCCAGACCAATATTCTGGCGCTGAATGCAGCGGTGGAAGCTGCAAGGGCAGGAGAAGCAGGAAAGGGATTTGCAGTAGTGGCGGATGAAGTCCGCAGTCTTGCTGAAAAGTCGGCCGAAGCAGCCGGACAGACGGCAGCCATTATTGTACATTCTTCAGAAACCGTATCAAAGGGAGAGAAACTGGTGGGTATTACTGCAGAAACATTAAATGAAGTTGCGGTAAACTCTGGTTTTGTAGAAACGGTTATTGGAGAAATTGAAGCTTCCGCCAAATCACAGGCGGAAGCAGCAATCCAGATGCACCAGGCCCTCAGCCAGGTATCATCAGTGGTACAATCCAATGCTGCAACTGCAGAGGAAAGCTCTGCTTCCAGTGAGGAACTGGCAGCTCAGGCACAGACACTTCGGGATGAAGTGGGGAGATTTAAACTTAGCTGAGAATATTACTAATGTGAGGATACAAATGAAAAAATTTAAAAACTACAGTATTTCAAAAAAACTCATTACCGCATTCCTGACCGTCACTTTTATCATGCTTTTAGTTGGTGCAATGGGGCTCCTTGGTATGGCGCGCATTGATGCAATGGATACCTACATGTATCAGGTAAAAACTGCTCCCATGAATGATCTGATTCTTGCCATCGAGAACTTATATCAGATAAAATCTGATTCCAGAGATATGGTGATTCAGACAGGAGACAGCCA
>SVDT01000008.1 GCA_015057775.1 Paenibacillaceae bacterium
TCCCATATGAATGTCTGGCTTATGAACAGGGAAAGCAGTTTCTGTATGAAGTGGAACCCGGACTTAAATTTAATGGCAGCCGGGATTTATTAACTCAAATGCTTCATATTTTTGTGGATAATGCATTTAAATATTCAGAAGCCAGGGGTGAAGTGAAAGTCACTGTCAGGAAGATTAAAAAGAAAATCTGCATTAAGGTCTATAATACCGGAGAGGGCATTTCTGAAAAAGCCAGAAAGCAGATTTTTCAGCGGTTTTACAGAGAAGAAGACTCCCATAACAGAAGAACCGAAGGATACGGTCTGGGATTATCCATAGCACAAACAATATTAGATCTTTATCATGGTAAAGTTAATGTACTGAGTGACGGAAAAACCTATGCATCTTTTGAAATTCAATTATAACTTCAAGGTATTTTCAAGGTAATAAGTTTAAGATGTACACATCAGCCCCATCTAAGAGCTGACAAAATGTATAACATACAAAAAGGAGTGTGCATCTTATGAAGAAAAAATACTGTGCTGCTGCAGGTTTGTCGGCAGTGTTCCTTACCTTTGGTGCAGCAATGACCACTATGGCAGCCGAAACAGGGTGGATCAATGAAAATGATAACTGGGTATACTTAGACTCGGATGGAAGTAAAGTGACTTCCAGCTGGAAAAAGTCAGGAGATAACTGGTATTATCTTAATTCCGACGGAGAAGTGGAAAAGAATGCCTGGATTGATGATACCTATTATGTAAATGAAGACGGCGTTATGCAAATGAACCAATGGGTCCATTCCGATGAAGATGACTCACCTTCTGGTGAGGAAGGCTGGTATTATCTTGGTACGGCTGGTAAACTAGTGACTGATAGCTGGAAACAGATTAACAATGAATATTATTACTTTGATGATGATGGCCGAATGGGAACAGGCTGGCACTATGAGGATGATTCGGCCTATTATTTGGGAGATGAAAATGACGGCGCAAGAAAACAGGGATGGCTGTGTCTGGAGTATGAAAGTGATAATGAGCCTGAGGAAGGAGATGTCAGTGATACAACAGCCTCTGGTGATGGTTCAGAATGGTTCTACTTTCAGACAAATGGTAAAATGGTAAAATCTTCAGACGGATATACTTCCAAAACTATTAATGGCTCAAAATTTTATTTTGATGAGAATGGAATCATGCAAAACGGCTGGGTGGCGGTTGCCAGTGCTGCCAGTGCAGATTCTACCGGTATCAGCAAGTTTAAGTATTTTGGAGATGAGAGTGATGGAGCCATGGCAACTGGCTGGAAGTATCTGACTGATCACCCATCTGATTCAGATGACAAAAGCGATATATCAGAAGGAACTGATACTCCTGAAGAAGGTGATGGATACTGGTACTATTTTGATACAAGCGGTGTCCCGAAATATTTAGCTCAGAATTCTGATACCCTTACATCGGCCACTGTAAGAATTAATGGGAGTTCCTATTTCTTTGATCAATATGGCTGTATGCAGTCAGGACTGATTGGTTTTAATTTTGGTGATACGGAATATTCCTCCTACTTTGGAAACAGTGACAGTGACGGTAAAATGAAGACTGGAAAGCAGACAGGTGTCTATGACGGAGATGATGACACAGGTACTTATTACTTCAATACTTCAGGAAGCTATAAGGGAGGTGGATATACAGGAGTTAAGGATGATTACCTCTATTATAAAGGGAAGCTGGTAGAAGCCGACGAAGACAGTGATTATCAGGTGTTCTGCATAAATGTCAGCGGAACAGATACCTATTATCTGGTTAATGAATCAGGAAAGGTACAGACATCCAATAAGAAATATAAGTCCGATAGTGATTATAAGTATCAGTACAGCAGTGGAACCATCTATCTCATTGATTCAGACGGAGAGAATCCAACAGAGGTTACAGCCTCGGATTGTGCAGCACTGCCTGATGTTTCATTTGATGCTGAATACACATTAGAATAGACTGCATATTAATAGAACAGAGAAAAAGATCAATGGGCTGGGCCTGCTGATCTTTTTCTGATTTTTATGCTGTTTCATAGTAAACAAGGATTGATAGAACTTCATTTTATGTGATAAAATAATAGATATGCTTTATGAGGAGGACCCAATGGAAGAAAAATATTTTCGTAATAAAATTGTCTGGTTTACATTTCTTTTCAGTATCCTGGTGATTTGGGTTCATTCATATAATGCGGTTCTATTTTTAGGTAAAACCGGTTTAGGCTACCGGATTGACTGGTTGGAACGATTCTGGGGAGAAACAGTGGCACAAATTTCAGTTCCCGGATTTTTCCTCATTTCTTCTTATTTATTCTTCCGTGGATTTACACTAAAGCAGATTTGGGTTAAATGGAATTCCAGGATACGAAGCATTTTAGTTCCTTATATTATATGGAACTCTCTCTATTATCTTGGATATGCCGTGGGCAGCAGAATCCCTCTTATCTCTACCATAATTGGTAAGGGGAGAATTCCATTAAATGGAACCGAAGCCGTTCAGGCAGTGCTTTTTTACTCTTATAATTATGTTTTCTGGTATTTGAACCAGCTGATCCTGCTGGTTTTTCTGGCTCCGGTTATCTACGTTGCCATGAGGAAAAAAATAGTTGGCAGGTTGATACTGGCAGGAATTCTCGGTTCTATTTATCTGGGCGGCGCACTTCCTTTCTTAAATCTGGATGCCTTGTTCTATTATTCTTTTGGAGCATATGCGGCTTTGCATGGGAAAGAGATTGCAGAGAATTCTTTTAGCCGTCGGGGTATTGCAGCTGGCGCAGTGCTCTTTCTTGCCGCCTGCCTGGTGGTAATCATTGATATTCCCGGTAATGTGAAAGGGGAAATTGCAGCGTCCACTGTATGCTTTCGTCTTTTGATGCCTGTGAGTCTGTGGCTTATGATTCCCGGCAGATATTTAAAAGAAGCCGGTAACTGGATGAAACAAAATTTCTTCCTGTATGCCACACATTTTTCTGTTGTAAGGTTAATTAATAAAACGGGAGCATTGCTGCTCCCGTCTATTCCGGCTGTTTCTCTCGGTCTTTATATTATTATGCCGGTTTTTTGTATTCTTTTCAGCTGCGCTGTCGGTTCCTTTTTGAGAAAATATCTTCCCCAGGTCTGGTTCCTGCTGAATGGAGGACGCTGATCTAAGTGATCCTAAACTCGGTCAGCAGACCATCTTCCGGATGCCCCGCATGGAAGAATAAGTCCGGAGCTTTTTACAGGAAGCCCAACTTCATCAGACTGAACACTTCCGCCGAATTTGCTGGTGATCTCCGTGGAAATCATATAAGACAATACAGACGGAGCCAGTCCTGTAGTGTAGGAGTTGATGAGGAAGAATAACGGGGTGTCGGATAAGAGCTGGGAACAAAGCTTTACGAAGGGATAAATGGAATCTTCGATCTTCCAGATCTCCCCTTTTGGTCCTCTGCCATAAGAGGGAGGATCCATAATAATGGCATCGTAATGGTTGCCTCTTCTGATTTCACGTTCTACAAACTTCACACAATCATCCACAATCCACCGGATGGAGGCTGATTCAAGTCCTGATGAGCGGGCATTTTCCTTGGCCCAGCCCACCATGCCTTTAGAAGCGTCCACATGGGTAACCTGAGCTCCTGCCTGAGCAGCAGCCAGAGTTGCTCCGCCTGTGTAAGCAAATAAATTCAGCACTTTAACCGGTCGTCCAGCCTTCTTTATCTTATCACCGAACCAGTCCCAGTTCGCGGCCTGTTCCGGAAAAAGTCCCGTATGTTTAAAGCTGAAAGGCTTTAACTGAAAGGTTAATTCCTTATAACTGATGGTCCACTGTTCCGGCAGATGAAAGAATTCCCATTCCCCGCCGCCTTTTGCACTGCGGTGGTAATGGCCGTTCATTTTTGTCCAGCCGGTTTCTTTCTTCGGGGTAGACCAGATGACCTGAGGGTCAGGACGAACCAGTAGGTAGTTGCCCCACCGTTCTAATTTTTCCCCCTCAGAACAATCTATCACTTCATAATCTTTCCAGCCGTCTGCAATCCACATACTTGATGCCGCCTTTCTTTCTATATAAATACAATTATTTTATCTTTATGATTCTATGATTATACTGGATGGAGCTTTTAGCGTCAAGGTGATTCACACCTTGTCTGATGGTTCTATATATTATAGTATAATGTTAAATAAAGAGGTGTAAGACTTATGGGCTGTTTCCGGATGGGTTTTTCTTTCGGTTGCTGTGGATGCAATTGCTGGTGTAACTGGCGGGGATGTAACGGCTGCGGCTGGATCTGCAGTAACGGCTGTAATAGATGCTGCAATAACTGTTCGGGCTGCTGCAGAAGGTGCGGGTCCTGCAGAAGGTGCAATAATTGCTGCAGAAGAAATAACTGCTGCAGATAGACAACATTTTAAATAGATCAGGTAAACAGGCAGTGACGGAGTGGTTAGTTATTATCTACGCCGCCACTGCCTGTTTCTGCCCTTTAAAGGTAATTTAAATACAGCAATAATTTTGTAATAGAATTGAAAGATTAAAACAGTTGAATAATCTGAGATTAATTGTTAAAATAAATTATAGTAAAAAAGGAAATCCCTGTAAGGAGTGAAGATATGAAAAGAAAAGGTCTCATTGTACTGGCAGCAGCTGCCATGCTGACAGTCGGAGCTTCATCTTTGGACGCCTGGGCGGCCGAGGGGTGGGCACAGGCGGGAAGTACCTGGGTGTATTATGATTCAAGCGGCGGCAAAGTAAGCAACACCTGGAAAAAGGGTGCGGATAATTTGTGGAGATATTTAAACAGTAATGGTGAGATGGCAGTCAACACCTGGGTTGAGAACACTTATTATATGGATTCCAACGGAATTCTCGTAACGGATAAATGGATGAAGTTCAAGGATTCCGGAAGCAGTGATTATAAGTGGTATTATTTTGGCAGCAGTGGGAAAGCGATTATGGACAACTGGTCTAAAATCGACAATAAGTGGTACTACTTTGATTCCAATGGAGAGATGCAGACCGGCTGGATTCTTGATGACATGTATTATACCGGAGCAGACGGAGTTATGAAGACAGGCTGGCAGAAGCTTTATCCGCCGGACAGCAACGACGAAGGCCGTGTTACACCTGGGGATACGGATGATGGAAAAAACTGGTACTATTTTAGTGAAAACGGGAAAAAGTATGTACCAAAGGATTTCTCCGGAGATTATGGCACTTATAAGATTGACGGTACTGCTTACTGCTTCGATGACAGGGGTGCACTTCAGACTGGCTGGAAGAAAGTCGGAGTTGATAATGCAGAATATGAGATTCAGAATTATAAATATTATAACACCAATGGAAAGCTGCAGGAAGGCTGGTTTTCCACAGAGCCGCCACATGATATAAGCGGATATGAAGAAAGCGTGGAGTGGTTTTATTTTTCCAGTACAGGAATTCCAAAAGCCGGTCCGAAAGAAGGAGAGGCAAGTACATCCAACCTGGTGAAGATAAAAGATAAGACATATCTGTTTAATGAACTGGGTGTTCCTGTATATGGACTTCAGAAGATCAGAATAGGAAGCAGCTCTGAGTATACGGCCTTTTATTTCGGAGATAAGAAAACCAGCAGCATGCAAAAGGGAAAAGTCAAGGTAACAGAAGGTGACGGAAACGATAGTACCTATTACTTCAGTGACAGCGGAAGAGGGTATACCGGCGTTAAGGATGGCTATCTCTACTATATGGGAAAACTTCAGTGTGCAGACGAAGGCAATAAATATGAGCCTATCTCCATTCCTACAGGAAGTACCAGAACTACATATGTTGTGAGTACATCAGGCAAGGTGTCCAAGAGTACAACGGTAAAAAGTGCAGATGGTGTGAAATATAAGACAGGAAGCAATGGAACCCTGTTAAAAGTAGATGAGGAGAACCCCTCTGGGAATGAAGGGAAAGAACCCTCGGAACCAGTCTGGAAGTAGAAAAATCCTATAAAAAAGCGCAGAATCTGAGAAAAAAAGATTTTGCGTTTTTTTTGAAAAAAGTACTTGCATTACCATGGAAAATATGGTATTCTGTTAAGGCTGTGGCATGATAGCTGTGAAGCGTGAGGTTGCTGCTGAAAAGCAGGTTTTCCGTGGAGCGAATGTCAAGTTAGGAAACTGGCGACAAGTCACTGTACAATTTAAAATTCTGTTTGTTTCAAACGGATGGTCAGTGTGGGTCATTGATGACACACACGGGAACGTGTACAGTCACCGCTTGTCGTACTTCTACTAAGTGCGAAAAGGAGGCGACTTTTTTTATGGCAAGTCAAGTAATGAGAATCACATTAAAGGCGTATGATCATCAGTTAGTTGATCAGTCTGCGGGCAAGATTATCGACACTGTAAAACAGACAGGATCAAAAGTGAGCGGACCGGTGCCGTTACCAACCAAGAAGGAAGTGGTAACTATCTTAAGAGCGGTTCACAAGTACAAAGATTCCAGAGAGCAGTTCGAGCAGAGAACCCATAAGAGACTCATCGATATCATTACACCAAGCCAAAAAACTGTTGATGCATTATCCAGACTGGAAATGCCGGCAGGGGTGTATATCGATATCAAGATGAAGAATAAATAATCTTCATCGAAAGAAACAATTTAGGTAATGTCCTGAAGGGTTTTAATATAGAAGCAACACTTTTCCTCTAAGGAATCAACATCTCCATGGGCGGGAACGAAACGTAAGCAATTACGGATACGTCGGCCGCGGGAGTCATAGTGTTCCACGTATATTGGACTGTTCTAGGATGATTGCGAAAGCAATCCGCTGTAGAATTAATAACCAGGAGGTAAAAACATGAAGAAGGGTATTTTAGCTACCAAAGTCGGAATGACACAGATCTTCAATGAAAACGGAGTATTAACTCCAGTAACAGTTCTTCAGGCTGGTCCTTGTGTAGTAACACAGGTTAAAACAGTTGAGAATGATGGTTACAGTGCAGTACAGGTTGGCTATGTTGACAAGAGAGAAAAACTGGTCAGCAAACCATTAAAAGGCCATTTTAATAAGGCTGGAGTATCTTACAAGAGATTTGTAAGAGAATTTAGATTAGAGAATGCTTCCGAGTATTCTGTAAAAGACGAAATCAAAGCTGATATCTTTGCTGCAGGCGATAAGATTGATGCAACCGCAATCTCCAAAGGTAAAGGTTTCCAGGGTGCTATCAAGAGACACGGACAGTCCAGAGGACCTATGGCTCACGGTTCCAAGTTCCATCGTCATGCTGGTTCCAATGGTGCTGCTTCTGATCCAAGTAAGGTATTTAAAGGCAAGAAGATGCCTGGCCAGATGGGTAATAAGAAGATTACAATCCAGAACCTCGAAATCGTTAAGGTTGATGTTGAAAACAACCTGATTCTGGTTAAGGGTGCTGTACCAGGACCTAAGAAGTCTCTCGTAACAATCAAGGAAACAGTAAAAGCAGCTAATTAATGCTTTTATAAGAAAGGAGGATTACACAGATGGCAAACGTATCTGTTTACAATATGGAAGGTAAAGAAGTTGGCACATTAGAGTTAAGCGATGCAGTGTTTGGTGTTGAAGTAAATGAACACCTTGTACACATGGCAGTCGTAAGCCAGCTTGCAAATAAGCGCCAGGGAACACAGAAGGCAAAAACACGCGCTGAAGTATCCGGCGGCGGTAGAAAACCGTGGAAACAGAAAGGAACCGGTCATGCCAGACAGGGTTCAACAAGATCTCCTCAGTGGACAGGCGGTGGAGTTGTATTTGCACCAACACCAAGAGATTATACAATCAAACTGAACAAGAAGGAAAGAAGACTTGCTCTGAAATCCGCACTGACCAGCAGAGTGAACGAGAATAAGTTCATCGTTGTTGATGAGTTAAAGTTTGATGAAATCAAGACAAAGAAGTTCCAGGCTGTATTAGACAACTTAAAGTTATCCAAAGCTCTTGTAGTTGTTGGAGATGACAGCGCTAACACAGTAATGAGCGCAAGAAACATCGCTGCTGTTAAGACTGCTTTTGTTAACACAATCAATGTATACGATATCTTAAAGTATAACACAGTTGTTGCTACCAAGACTGCTGTTGCAGCAATCGAGGAGGTGTACGCATAATGGCAGATATTAAATATTACGACGTGATTCAGAAACCAATCGTAACTGAGAAGAGCATGAACGCTATGGCTTCTAAAAAGTACACATTTTTAGTGCACACAGATGCGAATAAGACGATGATCAAGGAAGCTGTTGAAAAGATGTTCCCAGGCACCAAGGTAGCCAGCGTGAACACCATGAATTTAGATGGAAAGACCAAAAGAAGAGGAACAACCTTCGGTAAGACATCTAAGACTAAGAAAGCTATTGTTCAGTTAACAGCTGACAGCAAAGATATCGAGATTTTCGAAGGACTGTAAGATCGGAACGCTTGGCATGAACTCATTCGGGCCCGGCGTCAACGATTTTCAGTTACCTTAGTGATGAACATTATATCACAATAAACAAGATACGCCAGGTGGCGTTGAAACACCATGCTGGTATACCTTGATGTCCAAAAAGCGTGGACAAAAAAGCAGAGCGCCTTACGGCATCCCTTGATGTCCAAAAAACATGGACGATAAAGCAGAAAGGAGAAATAAAATGGGAATCAAAAAGTATAACCCATATACCCCTTCCAGAAGACAAATGACCGGATCTGATTTCAGCGAAATCACCAAGTCAACTCCTGAGAAATCCTTAATCAGCAAAACTATTAAGAAAACAGCCGGCCGTAATAACCAGGGTAAAATTACTGTTAGACATCGCGGAGGCGGCGTTAAAAGAAAATATAGAATCATTGACTTCAAGAGAAACAGCAAGGACGGCATTGCAGCAACTGTAATCGGTGTTGAATACGATCCGAACAGAACTGCTAATATCGCACTGATCAGCTATGTAGACGGAACAAAGGCTTATATCCTTGCTCCAGCTGGTTTAACAGACGGAATGACTGTTATGAGCGGTGAGACTGCAGAAGCAAGAGTAGGTAACTGCCTTCCATTAAGCAAAATCCCGGTTGGTGCTCAGGTTCATAACATTGAGCTTTACCCAGGAAAAGGCGGACAGCTGGTTCGTTCTGCTGGTAACAGCGCACAGTTAATGGCAAAAGAAGGAAAATATGCAACTCTTCGTTTACCTTCCGGCGAAATGAGAATGGTTCCAATCAACTGCAGAGCTACCATCGGTGTTGTAGGTAATGGCGATCATAACCTGATCAATATCGGTAAAGCTGGTAGAAAACGTCACATGGGATTCCGTCCTACAGTTCGCGGTTCCGTTATGAACCCGAATGACCATCCACACGGTGGTGGTGAAGGTAAGACTGGTATCGGCCGTCCAGGTCCATCTACACCATGGGGCAAACCAGCACTTGGCTTAAAGACCAGAAAGAAAAACAAGCAGTCTAACAGATTAATCGTTAGAAGAAGAGATGGAAAGACCGTTAAATAAATGAAGGAGGTTAGAACCTATGGCTCGCTCACTTAAAAAAGGACCATTTGCAGATGCTCATTTACTGAAAAAAGTAGATGCTATGAACGCAGCAGGACAAAAGCAGGTAATTAAGACTTGGTCTCGCCGTTCTACAATCTTCCCGCAGATGGTTGGACATACAATTGCAGTTCATGATGGCAGAAAACACGTTCCGGTATATGTTACAGAGGATATGGTTGGACATAAACTGGGTGAATTCGTTGCTACCAGAACTTACAGAGGACATGGAAAAGACGAGAAGAAATCAGGTCGTAAGTAATAGAGAAGCAGACACCCTCCGGGTATTCTTATTTAAGGATTCCCAAAGGGCGTTAAAGTTGAAAGGAGGATTCACCAATGGCTAAGGGACATAGAAGCCAGATTAAGAGAGAAAGAAATGCCCAGAAGGACACAAGACCGTCAGCAAAGTTATCCTATGCTAGGGTTTCAGTTCAGAAGGCATGCTTTGTATTAGATGCCATCAGAGGCAAAGATGCTGTTTCAGCACTTGGTATTGTAACTTACAATCCCAGATATGCTTCTACTTTAATAGAGAAGTTATTAAAATCAGCGATCGCAAATGCTGAGAACAATAACGGTATGGACCCGGCAAAACTTTATGTTGAAGAGTGTTTTGCAAACAAGGGACCGACAATGAAGAGAGTAAAACCAAGAGCACAGGGCCGCGCTTACAGAATCGAAAAGAGAATGAGCCACATCACCATCGTGCTTAATGAAAGATAAGGAGGCAAATAATGGGACAGAAAGTTAATCCACACGGCTTAAGAGTCGGTGTTATTAAAGACTGGGACTCAAAATGGTATGCTGAAGCTGATTTCGCAGACAACTTAGTAGAAGATTATGCGATCAGAAAATTCCTGAAGAAGAAATTATACAGCGCCGGCATTTCTAATATTGAAATTGAACGTGCATCTGACCGCGTTAAAGTTGTTATCCACACAGCAAAACCAGGTGTAGTAATCGGTAAGGGTGGATCTGAGATTGAAAAAATCAAAGCAGAAGTTCAGAAGCTTACAGATAAAAAATTATTTGTTGATATTAAAGAAATCAAAAGACCAGACAAAGACGCTCAGTTAGTTGCTGAGTCCATCGCACAGCAGTTAGAGAATCGTGTATCCTTCCGTCGTGCTATGAAGTCTACCATGGGACGTTCCATGAAGTCAGGTATCAAAGGAATCAAGACTGCAGTTGCAGGACGTCTTGGCGGCGCTGATATGGCTCGTACTGAGTTCTACAGCGAAGGAACTATTCCGTTACAGACACTCAGAGCAGATATTGACTATGGCTTCGCAGAGGCAGATACTACCTTCGGTAAGATCGGAGTTAAGGTATGGATCTATAACGGCGAAGTACTTCCAACTAAAGCTAAAAGGGAAGGGAGCGATAAATAATGTTAATGCCTAAGAGAGTTAAGCGTCGTAAACAGTTCCGTGGTAGCATGGCTGGTAAAGCTTTAAGAGGCAATACAATCAGCAGTGGTGAATTCGGTTTAGTCGCTTTAGACCCATGTTGGATCAAATCAAATCAGATCGAGGCAGCCCGTGTTGCCATGACCCGTTATATCAAGCGTGGCGGTAAAGTCTGGATCAAGATTTTCCCGGATAAGCCTGTAACAGCAAAGCCAGCAGAAACCCGAATGGGTTCCGGTAAGGGCGCTCTGGAATACTGGGTAGCAGTAGTAAAACCAGGTCGTGTATTATTCGAAATCGCTGGAGTACCTGAAGAAACAGCACGTGAAGCTTTACGTCTTGCTATGCACAAATTACCATGCAGATGTAAAATTGCTGCTAAAGCAGATTTAGAAGGCGGTGAATGACAGTGAAAATGAATAAATATGTTGAAGAATTAAAAGGAAAATCAGTTGCCGAGCTGAATGTAGAATTAGTAGCTGCAAAGAAAGAACTTTTCAACTTAAGATTCCAGAATGCAACCAACCAGCTTGATAACACAAGCCGTATCAAAGAGGTTCGCAAAAACATTGCCAGAATTCAGACTGTTATAACTGAGAAGGCTAAATTAGCTTAAGTTGCAGCTTATTAAAAAAAGCATGACACACACGAGTGTGTGTTAACTTATAGATTGTGGCCCTGGAAGGCCAAAACTCGAAAGGAGAATACAGAACGTGGAAAGAAATCTTAGAAAAACCCGTACTGGTAAGGTTGTTAGCAACAAGATGGATAAGACCATTGTTGTAGCGATTGAAGACCATGTAGAACATCCTTTATACGGCAAGATCGTAAAAAGAACGTATAAATTAAAAGCACATGATGAGAAGAATGACTGCAACATGGGCGATACAGTAAAAGTTATGGAAACAAGACCGCTGTCCAAAGACAAGAGATGGAGACTTGTGGAAATTATCGAAAGAGCGAAATAATTTATTTCCAGGAAGGAGTAACAGGCATGATTCAGCAGGAAACCAGATTAAGGGTTGCCGACAATACCGGTGCAAAAGAACTTCTTTGTATCCGTGTTATGGGCGGATCTACAAGAAGATATGCTAATATTGGTGATGTTATCGTTGCCAGCGTAAAAGATGCAACACCTGGCGGTGTTGTTAAGAAGGGCGACGTTGTGAAAGCCGTTGTTGTACGTTCTGTAAAGGGCGCACGCCGTAAAGACGGTTCATATATCAAGTTCGATGAGAATGCTGCCGTAATTATCAAAGATGACAAGACTCCAAAGGGAACTCGTATCTTTGGGCCGGTTGCCAGAGAGTTAAGAGAGAAGCAGTTCATGAAAATTGTTTCCTTAGCTCCAGAAGTATTATAAGGAGGTGTCGGACTGTGCATAAAATTAAAAGAGATGACCTTGTAAAGGTTATTGCAGGAAAAGATAGAGACAAACAGGGTAAAGTTCTTCATGTAGATACGAAGAATAACAGAGTGGTAGTAGAAGGCGTTAACATGATCACAAAGCATGTGAAACCAGGTGCTGGAAACCCACAGGGCGGTATCGTACAGAAAGAAGCTGCACTTGATATCTCCAATGTAATGCTTGTTGTTGATGGAAAAGCAACCAGAGTCGGCTTTGAAGTAAAAGACGGCAAAAAAGTTCGTGTTGCAAAAGCAACCGGAAAAGTAATTGATTAAGTCGGAGAGGAGGAATAAAAATTGGCTAGATTAAGAGATACGTACCAGTCAGAGATCGTAGAAGCTATGATCAAGAAATTTGGATATAAGAACATCATGGAAGTACCGAAGTTAGACAAGATTGTCATCAATATGGGTATTGGTGAAGCAAAGGAAAATGCCAAGATTTTAGACTCTGCAGTAAGAGATTTAGAAATCATCTCCGGTCAGAAGGCAGTTTTAACAAAAGCTAAAAAATCAGTTGCTAACTTTAAACTCAGAGAAGGTATGCCAATCGGATGTAAAGTAACTTTACGTGGACAGAGAATGTATGAGTTCGCTGATCGTCTGATCAACCTTGCACTTCCACGTGTACGTGACTTTAGAGGTGTAAATCCTAACGCATTTGATGGCAGAGGAAACTATGCACTTGGTATCAAAGAGCAGCTTATTTTCCCGGAAATTGAATACGATAAAGTTGACAAGGTAAGAGGTATGGACATTATTTTTGTTACTACCGCTAAGACAGACGAAGAAGCCCGTGAACTTTTGACATTATTCAACATGCCATTTGCAAAATAGTAGGAGGAAATAATCCATGGCTAAGACTTCAATGAAGATCAAACAGCAGAGACCTGCTAAATTCTCCACAAGAGAATACAATCGTTGCAGAATCTGCGGTCGTCCGCATGCTTATTTAAGAAAATACGGAATCTGCAGAATCTGCTTCCGTGAATTAGCATATAAGGGTCAGATCCCAGGCGTTAAAAAAGCAAGCTGGTAAAATAAGGAAGGAGGCAATTTCAAAATGACAATGAGCGATCCAATCGCAGATATGCTTACAAGAATCCGTAATGCAAATACTGCAAAACATGATACAGTAGATGTACCTTCATCCAAGATGAAATTAGCTATTGCTGATATCCTTGTTAAAGAGGGATACATTAAGAAATATGATATCGTAGAAGACGGTGCGTTCCAGACAATCCGGATCACATTAAAATACGGTAAAGATAAGAACGAAAAAATCATCACAGGCATCAAGAGAATTTCCAAACCTGGCTTACGTGTATATGCAAGCAAGGAAGAAATGCCAAGAGTACTGGGCGGTCTCGGAACTGCAATCATTTCCACAAACCAGGGCGTAATTACCGATAAGGAAGCACGTTCCATGAATGTTGGCGGAGAAGTACTTGCATTTGTTTGGTAGGCATTGAACACTTAATGAACGCGAGCCAGAGGCGAAGCGTGAATTTAGTGTGAAAGCCGTTCTTCGACCATAGGGAGAAGAACTACCCTGTGAAACACACTGTGTAACAGGGCTTATGCATCTGAAAACAGAGGGAACGCATAGATTCCCTCCGAAAATTTAAGGAGGTAGACGGCATGTCACGTATAGGAAGAATGCCTATCGCTATTCCAGCAGGAGTAACTGTTGAAATTGCAGAAAATAATAAAGTGACTGTAAAAGGTCCTAAGGGAACTCTTGAGAGAGTATTACCTACAGAGATGACAATCAAAGAAGAAGATGGTCATATCGTTGTAACAAGACCAAACGATTTAAAGAAGATGAAATCTTTACACGGTCTTACAAGAACCTTAGTCAACAACATGATCGTTGGTGTTACTGCAGGATATGAGAAAAAGCTTGAAATCAACGGTGTTGGTTACAGAGCTCAGAAGCAGGGTAATAAGCTTGTTCTTTCCCTTGGCTATTCTCATCCGGTAGAAATGGAAGATCCAGAAGGTATTGAAGCTACCATGGAAGGTCAGAACATTATCTTCGTTAGAGGTATTGATAAAGAAAAAGTTGGCCAGTACGCTGCTGAAATCAGAGATAAGAGAAGACCTGAGCCGTATAAGGGCAAGGGAATCAAGTATGCTGATGAAGTGATCAGACGTAAAGTTGGTAAGACTGGTAAGAAATAATTAAGGAGAGTGTAAAGATGGTTAGCAAACAGTCAAAAAGCGAAATCCGCGTTAAGAAGCACAACAGATTACGTAATCGTCTTGCAGGTACTGCAGAGAGACCACGTTTAGCTGTGTTTAGAAGTAATAATCATATGTATGCTCAAATTATTGACGATACAGTTGGTAAAACTTTAGTTGCTGCTTCTTCAGTAGAAAAAGAAGTAAAGGCAGAATTAGAGAAAACTAACAACGTTGATGCTGCAGCATATATCGGTACCGTAGTTGCAAAGAGAGCAATTGAAAAAGGTATTAAAGAAGTTGTCTTTGACAGAGGCGGATTTATATATCAGGGTAAGATTCAGGCATTAGCAGACGCAGCCAGAGAAGCTGGTCTGGAATTCTAGTAGAGAGGAGAACACAGCGTGAAACATACAAATATTGATGCAAATCAGTTAGAATTAAACGACAAGGTGGTTGCTATCAAACGTGTATCTAAAACCGTTAAGGGTGGACGTACCATGAGATTCTCTGCTTTAGTAGTCGTAGGCGATGGCAACGGCCATGTTGGTGCTGGTCTTGGCAAAGCCGGAGAAGTTCCAGAAGCAATCCGTAAAGGAAAAGAGGCTGCAGTAAAGAATATGGTTTCTGTTCCGATTGATGAGAACAACAGTATTCCTCATGATCTGATTGGAAACTTTGGAAGTGCTTCCGTACTTCTTAAGAGAGCTTCCGAAGGTACAGGAGTTATCGCGGGAGGTCCTGCCCGTGCAGTTGTAGAGCTTGCAGGTATTAAGAACATCCGTACAAAGTCCTTAGGTTCTAATAATAAGACGAATGTAGTATTAGCTACAATCCAAGGATTAACTCAGTTAAAGACTCCTGAGGAAGTTGCAAGGCTTCGCGGCAAATCTGTTGAAGAGATTTTAGGCTAAGGAGGATAAGAAGATGGCAGATAAATTAAAAATCACATTGGTGAAATCCCCGATCGGCGCTATACCGAAGCACAAAGCAACCGTTTTAGCATTAGGCTTAAAGAAGCTTCACAAAACAGTTGAGATGCCGGACAATGGTGCAGTCAGAGGTATGATCGCTAACGTGCGTCATTTAGTAAAAGTTGAAGAGATTTAAGAGAAAACAGTAAGGAGGTGCAAGCGATGGATTTATCAAATTTACAGCCTGCGTTGGGTTCCAAACACAGCGATAACTTCAGAAGAGGCCGCGGTCACGGTTCAGGTAACGGTAAGACAGCAGGTAAAGGTCATAAAGGACAGAAGGCTCGTTCCGGAGCTACCAGACCAGGTTTCGAAGGTGGTCAGATGCCTTTATACAGACGTATTCCGAAGAGAGGCTTTAAAAATAGAAATACAAAAGAAATCATTGGCATTAATGTAGGCGCTTTAGAAGCATTCGACAACGGTACAGTAGTGACTGTTGAGACTTTATTAGAGAGCGGTATCGTTAAGAATCCGCGTGATGGAGTTAAGATCCTTGGAAATGGAGAATTAACCAAAAAGCTTACAGTAAAGGTAGGTGCTTTCAGCGAAGGCGCAAAAACCAAAATCGAGGCTTTAGGTGGAACCTGCGAGGTGATCTAATATGTTAAAAACACTCCGTAATGCATTCAAGATCAAGGACGTCAGAAAGAAACTTATCTATACGTTCCTGATGCTGGTGGTTACCAGAATTGGCTCACAGTTGCCGATTCCAGGAGTTGAAACAAGCTTTTTCAAAGATTTTTTTGCTCAGAATAATAACGATGCGTTTGGATTTTTCAACGCAGTGACAGGTAGTTCTTTTACCAATATGTCCGTCTTTGCGCTGAGCATTACCCCCTACATCACATCTTCCATTATCATGCAGCTCCTTACCATTGCAATTCCCAAACTTGAGGAAATGCAACAGGACGGTGAGGATGGAAGAAAGAAGATTGCAGAATACACCCGCTATGTTACAGTTGCTCTGGCCTTAATCGAATCTATCGCTATGGCGATGGGATTCGGAGGCCAGGGACTGTTAAGAGAATATAATGCATTAAGCGTTATCATTGCAGTAGTTACCATGACGGCAGGTAGTGCGCTCCTGATGTGGATCGGTGAGCGTATTACGGAGAACGGTGTGGGTAATGGTATCTCCATTGTCCTTTTATTTAACATCATTTCCAGTTTCCCTTCCGATGCATCTACACTTTATACCAGATTTATGTCTGGTAAGTCAGTTGCAGTAGCTGCTGTTGCAGCGATCATTATTATTGCAGTGATTGTCGCAATCGTTGTATTCGTCATCATCCTCCAGGATGGTGAAAGAAGAATTCCTGTGCAGTACTCCAAAAAGATGCAGGGACGCAAGATGGTAGGCGGACAAGCAACCAACATTCCGCTGAAGGTAAATACCGCCGGTGTTATCCCGGTTATTTTCGCTTCTTCCATCATGTCATTCCCCGTAGTGATCTCCCAGTTTATGGGAAGCAGGATTAACTACGACAGCATCGGCGGACATATTTTAGCCGCACTCAGTTCTTCCAACTGGTTTAAACCCGAAAGACCGGCATATACAATTGGTCTTGTGGTTTATATCGCACTTATCATCGTGTTTGCATATTTCTATACTTCAATTACATTCAATCCCCTTGAAGTAGCAAATAATATGAAAAAGTCCGGTGGTTTTATCCCGGGTATCCGCCCAGGTAAGCCAACCAGTGATTACCTTAATTCAATTTTAAACTATATCGTATTTATAGGAGCATGCGGTCTGACTATCGTCTGTATCATTCCGATTATGGTTTCCGGTTTATTCAGTGTAAGCCGTCTTTCCTTCGGTGGTACATCCCTGATCATTATCGTCAGTGTTGTGCTGGAGACATTAAAGGCGATTGAGTCCCAGATGCTTGTGCGTTACTATAAAGGATTTTTAAACGATTAGAAAGCAAACCAAGGGAAGCACGCCGTGGCGTGTTTTTCCTTGGGATTTGTGCTATTTAAACCTTATATTAATGGAGGGACTGTTGATGAAAATCATCATGTTAGGTGCCCCTGGTGCCGGCAAAGGTACCCAGGCTAAAAAAATTGCTGAGAAATATCAGATTCCTCATGTTTCTACCGGAGATATTTTTCGTTCCAACATAAAAGAAGGAACGCAGCTGGGTAGAAAAGCAAAGGAATATATGGATCAGGGAGCTCTTGTACCGGATGAACTTACCATCGGTATGCTGATGGACCGTATACAGCAGGAAGACTGCAAAAACGGTTACGTACTGGACGGATTTCCAAGAACCATTCCCCAGGCAGAAAGCCTTCAGAAAGCCATTACTGAAATGGGACAGAAGATAGACTTTGCGATAAACGTTGACGTTCCCGATGAGAATATTATCAACAGAATGTCAGGAAGACGTGCCTGTATATCCTGCGGAGCTACATATCATATTGTTTATAACCCCAGTAAGGTTGCGGGAATATGTGATGTCTGTGGTTCAGAACTTGTCTTAAGAGATGATGATAAGCCGGAAACAGTAAAAAAACGTTTGGCGGTTTACCATGATCAGACCAGACCATTGATTGATTATTATAAAGAAGCCGGCGTGCTGGTGAATGTTGACGGAACACAGGAATTAAATAAAGTGTTCTCCGATATCACTGTCATCCTAGGAGCATAGTTTATGTCAGTTACGATTAAATCTGCAAGAGAAATAGAACTTATGAGAGAGGCTGGAAGAATTCTTTGCATCACTCATGAAGAACTAAAGAAGGCCTTGAAGCCGGGAATGACAACCTGGGATATTGACCATCTGGGTGAAGAGATCATAAGAAGCTATGGCTGTACACCTTCTTTCTTAAATTATAATGGTTATCCTGCCTCCATCTGTGTATCAGTCAATGATGAGGTGGTTCACGGGATTCCAAGTAAGAAGCGTGTGCTGAGAGAAGGAGATATTGTAAGTCTTGATGCAGGGGTTATTTACAAAGGATTTCATTCTGATGCAGCAAGGACTTATGGGATCGGAGAGATCACTCCTGAAGCGGGCCAACTCATGGAAGTGACGAAACAATGTTTCTTTGAAGGGATTAAATATGCAAAATCTGGCAATCATTTAGGTGAAATATCTGCAGCAATCCAGAAATATGCAGAAAAGTTCGGATATGGCGTTGTCCGGGATTTAGTCGGCCACGGAATCGGTTCCCATCTACACGAGGATCCTGAAATACCGAATTTTTCCACAAGAAGACGGGGAATCAAATTAAGACCAGGCATGACACTTGCCATCGAGCCCATGATTAATGAGGGGACATTGGAGGTAGTCTGGCTTGATGATGACTGGACCGTAGTAACAGAAGACGGAAAGCTGTCCGCTCATTATGAGAACACGGTTCTTATCACAGAAGGTGAGCCGGAGATATTAAGTCTGGTTTCCTCTGTCTGCGGGGAATAGACCGATGAGTGAATACACCGGTTTATTGGTAAAATCCACGGCAGGGCACGACAAAGGAGAGTTTTTCTTCATATTGCGTGAGGAAGGCGAATATATATATCTGGTGGACGGAAAAATAAGACGTCTTGACTGCCCCAAGAAAAAAAAGAAAAAGCATGTAATCCCCCTTTTGTGGGAGAAACAGTCCCCGGGAGATAAAATCCGGGAAAATAAAAGAGTCACTGATGAAGAGATCAAACATTTCATCCGATGTTTCAAAAGAGAAGATCAGGTTGTTAGGAGGTAAGCTTTATGTCAAAAGCAGATGTTATTGAAATTGAAGGCACCGTTGTGGAGAAGCTCCCCAATGCCATGTTCCAGGTTGAACTGGAAAACGGGCATCAGGTATTAGCTCACATAAGCGGAAAACTTCGCATGAACTACATTCGTATTTTACCAGGTGATAAGGTAACCATTGAGATGTCCCCTTATGATTTAAGCAAGGGAAGAATCATCTGGCGAGATAAATAAAGCGTCCAGGTCCGGCGCGTTCCACATCAGGAGCGCGACACGCCAGGGCAAAGGGTTAATAAATATATAGGAAAAACCGCTTGCATTTTAAAAGAAACAGTGTTATAATGCTATAGCGACTTTGTTGAAATACTGGGTGTATTATGCCCATGAGGGCAGCACTGGTTTTAAGATAAAAACACACTGCGGGTATACTCAGAAAGCTCTTTTGGAAGGACGCTCCTTTGCCGCCGGATTTATATAGAAGAATCAGGTGCAGGGAACTTACCTTTGCATGTGAAAGGGCGCATAACGGAAAGGAGAATTGCTGTGAAGGTTAGATCATCAGTCAAGCCGATTTGCGAAAAATGCAAAATCATCAAAAGAAAAGGCAGTATCAGAGTAATCTGTGAAAATCCTAAGCATAAGCAGAGACAAGGTTAAAATAATTAATGGAGGTGTACTACACACATGGCTCGTATTTCAGGTGTTGATTTACCAAGAGAAAAACGTGTTGAGATCGGTTTAACTTACATCTATGGTATCGGTAGAACCAGTTCAAACCGTATTCTTACAACTGCTGGCGTTAATCCTGACACTCGTGTTAAGGACTTAACCGATGACGAAGTAAAGAAAATTGCAGAAGTGATTGCTGAATCTCAGACTGTAGAAGGTGATTTACGTAGAGAAATCGCTATGAACATCAAGAGACTTCAGGAAATCGGATGCTATCGCGGAATCCGTCATAGAAAGAGTCTTCCGGTTCGTGGTCAGAAAACTAAGACCAACGCAAGAACTCGTAAGGGTCCAAGAAAGACTGTAGCAAACAAGAAAAAGTAAGATACTAAATTTAACAGCGAATCACGTTACATGTTTTAAAAACAGGAATAACAGGATTCAGATTTCGTACCCTGCGTTACGCGGCTGCGGGCAGGGCGGAGCAACTATAAAGAAAGTAGGTTAGTTTAAAATGGCTAAAAAAGTGTCCACTACTAAAAAAGTGACAAAAAAGCGCGTAAAGAAAAACGTTGAACGCGGACAGGCACATATCCAGTCATCTTTTAATAACACAATTGTGACATTAACTGATACACAGGGTAATGCATTATCATGGGCAAGTGCTGGTGGTCTGGGATTTAGAGGTTCAAGGAAATCTACTCCATATGCAGCTCAGATGGCGGCAGAAACTGCTACTAAAGCAGCTCTTGTACATGGTTTAAAATCAGTAGACGTTATGGTTAAAGGTCCTGGTTCAGGCCGTGAAGCAGCTATTCGTGCACTTCAGGCATGCGGTTTAGAAGTAACCAGCATCAAGGACGTAACTCCTGTACCACATAACGGATGTCGTCCACCAAAACGTAGAAGAGTCTAATTAGGAGGTAATTACAGTGGCAGTTGATAGAGTTCCTGTTCTTAAAAGATGTAGATCCCTTGGTCTTGATCCGATCTATTTAGGAATAGATAAAAAATCAAAGAGAGAATTAAAAAGAGCAAACAGAAAGATGAGTGAGTACGGCATTCAGCTGAGAGAAAAGCAGAAAGCTAAATTCATCTACGGCGTGCTTGAGAAACCTTTCCGTAACTATTATGCCAAGGCTGAAAGAATGAATGGTATGGTTGGTGAAAACCTTATGATTCTTCTTGAGAGAAGACTTGACAATGTAGTTTTCCGTATGGGATTCGGAAGAACAAGAAGAGAGACCAGACAGATGGTTGACCATAAGAGCATTCTTGTAAATGGTAAATGCGTAAACATTCCTTCTTTCATCGTAAAAGTTGGCGATGTAATCGAAGTAAAAGAAAAATGCAAATCCAATGCAAGATTTAAAAGTGTTCAGGAAACAACGGCTGGCCGTATGGTTCCGGCATGGCTTGATGTTGACCATGAGAATTTACGTGGTACTGTTAAAGAGTTACCAACAAGAGATGAGATTGATGTTCCAGTGAATGAAATGCTTATCGTCGAGTTGTACTCCAAATAATTGAAAGTCTGTTGATAGAAGCTGGCTTTCGCCCGGGGGCGTTATGCTTCCGGGCAAGGTTTGAGTATAAGACCCTCGATACAAAATACCCAAAAGGAGGGGCTATTAGTGTTCGATTTTGAAAAACCAAACATTGAGATTGCTGAAATCTCAGAAGATAAAAAATATGGCAAGTTTGTAGTTGAACCGCTTGAAAGAGGTTATGGCACGACTTTAGGTAATTCCTTAAGAAGAATCATGCTTTCTTCCTTACCGGGCGCTGCAGTCAGCCAGGTAAAAATCGACGGCGTTTTGCATGAGTTCAGTTCTATTCCTGGTGTTAAGGAAGACGTGACTGAGATCATTATGAACATCAAGAGCTTATCTATTAAAAACAACAGCGATACCAACGAAGCAAAAGTTGCATACATCGAGTTTGAAGGCGAAGGTGTGGTAACAGCTGCTGATATCCAGGCTGATCCCGATATCGAGATCATGAACCCGGATCAGGTTATCGCTACACTTAGCGGTGGTACAGACAGCAAGTTCTATATGGAACTTACTATCACAAAAGGCCGTGGCTATGTGAGTGCAGACAAGAATAAGAGTGAAGATTTACCGATAGGTGTGATAGCTGTTGATTCTATTTATACACCAGTAGAACGCGTCAATATGACGGTAGAAAACACCCGAGTAGGTCAGGTTACCGATTACGATAAGCTGACTTTAGATGTATTTACAAATGGAACTCTGGCACCAGATGAAGCAGTCAGCCTGGCTGCAAAGGTACTGAGCGAGCATTTGAACCTATTCATTGATTTATCTGAGAACGCCAAGACTGCAGAAGTTATGGTGGAGAAGGAAGACAATGAGAAGGAAAAAGTTCTTGAGATGAATATAGATGAACTGGAGCTTTCCGTTCGTTCTTATAATTGTCTTAAGAGAGCCGGAATCAATACGGTAGAAGAACTGTGCAACAGAACTTCTGAAGATATGATGAAGGTACGTAACTTAGGCCGCAAGTCTTTAGAAGAAGTGTTGGCAAAGTTGAAGGAATTAGGCTTACAGCTGAATCCAAGCGATGATACCAATGCATAATTGATTCGCTTAAGCAGTTGATTTATGGAGATTAAGCACTGATACAGTAAGACCGAAGAAGCATGTATCCGTGTTCCACAAATGGAGGAATATTGAGATGGCAGGATATAGAAAGCTGGGAAAAACTTCCAGTCAGAGAAAAGCATTAATCAGAAGCCAGGTAACTGCATTAATCTATAATGGCAAGATCGTGACAACAGAAGCAAGAGCTAAGGAAATCCGCAAAGTTGCAGAAGGCCTGATCGCTTTAGCAGTAAAAGAGAAAGATAACTTTGAAACTGTTAAGGTAACAGCTAAAGTTGCACGTAAAGATAAAGACGGCAAGAGAGTAAAAGATGTTGTAAACGGCAAGAAAGTAACTGTTTATGATGAAGTAGAGAAAGAGATCAAAAAAGATCTTCCTTCCAGACTTCATGCAAGAAGACAGATGTTAAAGGTCCTTTACGATGTAACAGAAGTTCCGTCTGAAGCTGCAGGAAGAAAGAAGAATACAAAGTCTGTTGATCTTCCTAAGAAGCTGTTTGATGAGGTTGCACCAAAGTATGTATCCCGTAACGGTGGTTATACACGTATCGTTAAGATCGGCCAGCGTAAAGGTGATGCAGCAATGGAAGTACTTCTTGAGCTTGTATAATTAATAATAAAATCCCGGTAAGGAAGCGATTCCTTATCGGTTTTTTTATTTCCCCTCAGTTAAGAAACGCAAGAATAAAGAAAGAATATCGTAAGTTGACGGACAATTGCTTTCAGGGCTATAATGTAAATTGTAGAATATTATGGTTCTATTGTTATAATCCGCTAAAATAAAAACGGGAGGTATTAAGTATGAAGCGTTTAAAGAGACTGGTGACTATCGTCTCTGCACTGGGGGTATTGATGGCCAGCATACCATTTGAGTCAATGGCTGCTACCGTAAAAACCATAACATCTGTAACGATTAACGTAGGACTTGAAGACATTTCCACTGGAGACACTCTGCCTTCTGAGACATCTTTTTCTACAACGTCGGAAAGCGGTAATTATGTTTATACCAACAACAACAGATACGAAGTGTCAGACTTGGACTGGATTACATCCGACAGCAAGGAAATGAAGATTGGTTCTGAACCGAAGATGAAGGTGACGTTGCATGCTACGAATGCTGATGAGTATGCATTTAAAGGAGGCTATCAGTCGAGTAATATCTCGATTAAAGGCGGTACCTATGTTTCCTCAAACCGTTCAGGTACGGATACTTTATATGTAACATTTACGTTTAAACCGGTGAAAGGTACCTATGAATCTCCGGAAGATGCTGACTGGAAGGATTCTGGTTTTGGCAATGCCAGATGGAGTGCACCAGATAACGGCTCTGGAGCTTATGATGTATATTTATACCGCGGAAGCTCCATTATTAAGAAGGTAGAGAAACTGAAAGCGACTTCTTATAATTTTTATCCCTATATGACCAAAGCAGGCACCTACAGTTTTAAAGTACGTACAGTGCCATACAGCAGCACAGAGGATAAATACGGAAAGAACAGTGACTGGACCGAATCCGGTGAGGTATATGTACCTCAGGAGAAGGTATCAGACGGCAGCGGACAGGACAGCGGCACTGCATCTACCGGGGCGGTAGGCTGGATTAAGAACGGAAACACCTGGAGCTATCGATACCCAGATGGAACTTATTTAAAGAATAACTGGTCTAAAATCAATAACATATGGTATCTTTTTGACGGCAGCGGTATCATGCTCACTGGCTGGCAGCAAAAAGGCGACAAAACCTATTTTTTTAATAATGACGGAGCAATGCTGACAGGCTGGTACAAATCCGATAATAAATGGTATTATTTAAACCCATCCACAACAAGTGGAGTTGAGGGTGCTGTAATAACTGGCTGGATCTCCTATAACAATAAGTGGTATTATGCTGATTCCAAGGGCGTTATGCAGGAAGGCTGGAAGCAGATTGACGGCAACTGGTTTTATTTTTATCCAGGTGAAGGATCAAAAGCAGTCAACACGAACATCAGCGGTTTTACATTAGATGGAGAGGGAATCTGGCGAAAGTAGGGAAGAAAGGAAGTAGAGATTGATGAATAGGAGAAAAGGGAAAGGAATATGGTTTCTGCTTTTAAGCATGATCATGATTCTTGGTACCGGAATAACGGCATCAGCGTCAGGAAGCTTAAGGATTTACGTGGAGAATGGCAGTAAGAGTTCATGGACAGATGGAATTAATGTGCCAACTGTAAAAGTGAATTATTCAGAAGAAAGTCCGAAGTGGAGCATTGATGAGGATAAATGGGAGCCTGGAAAGAAAGTAAAGGGTACCATTCATATCTCTGGTTCTTACGAGAGATCAGACTGTACTGTAAAAGGTGCCAATCTTCTTTCTGTGAATAGTCAGGACGGAGAGACTGTCGTTACTTTCTCCTACGTTCCTGTAGCGAAGCTGGAGGCTCCGGAAAAGGCAGGGTGGAGTGATACGGCTAAGACCAAGGCATCCTGGAAAAAGGTTCCTTTCGCTTCCAGATATCAGGTGGTGTTATATCAGGAGGGCGGAATCTGGATTAAAAGCCTCACCACATCTTCCACATCAGCTGATCTTCTTCCATATATGAACAGCGGTTATAAATACTACTACACAGTAAAGGCTATTTTAAAGGATTCATCTCAGGATGATTATTTAAAAGAGGGAGATATCACTACCTCTGATGATTCGGTAGTACAGGAACTGGGCGAGACGCTGGGCGTATGGGCAAATTACCAGGACGGTAAGAAGTACCGCGCAGAAGATGGTAACTATGTGACTGACGGCTGGAAAATGATCAGTGGAAAATGGTATTATTTTAAGCAGGATGGCTACGCTGTAACCGGCTGGCAGAAAGTTGATGAGAAATGGTACTACATGGACTCAGAAGCCGCTATGAAGACCGGCTGGCAGGAGCTTAATGGAATCTGGTACTACTTTAATACCGACGGAGATATGGCGACCGGATGGATTCAGCCGGTTCCCGGAAAATGGTATTATCTGAATGGTGACGGAAGCCTGGCAACCAATACAACGGTAGATGGAAATTATAAGGTTAATGAATCAGGCTTATGGGTACAATAAAGCAGATAGATGGTATGGATGGAAGCATCTGTACCATCTATCTTTTTTTCTTAGGTGAAACGTTTTTTCGCCAATTTTTGCTTTAAATCCTTGGTTTTTGCAAAAGATACATGCCGACGCTTGACTGTTATGCAATATTCAACTAAAATTATGTGGCATACGGGTGTATCACTTTTAAAGAAAGGCTTGCTATGGGAATAATAAAAACTTCGAAGCTGATATTTGATTATATCAGAAAAGATGAAGAAGAAAATATTGAAGAAATTAAACGTGCCATCGACGGTGTGAGCCTGGATCTGGAAAAGGGTCAGTTTATTGCGATCCTTGGTCATAACGGATCGGGGAAATCCACCTTTGCCAAACAGCTGAATGCCATATTGCTGCCTACTGAGGGTACGGTATGGATTCAGGATTTAGATACTTCCAGGGAAGAAAATCTATGGGAAGTCCGTAAAAGGACAGGAATGGTTTTTCAGAACCCGGATAATCAGATAATAGGAAATATTGTTGAAGAGGATGTGGGATTCGGTCCGGAAAATCTGGGTGTTCCTACAGAGGAGATCTGGAAACGGGTAGACGAAAGCTTGAAGAGCGTAGGTATGGCAGCATACCGCTTAAAGTCCCCTAACAGGCTTTCTGGAGGTCAGAAGCAGCGTGTTGCTATAGCCGGCGTAATGGCAATGAGACCCCAGTGTATCGTCTTAGATGAGCCTACAGCCATGTTAGATCCTAACGGACGCAAAGAGGTAGTGAAAACCGTTCACGAACTGAACCGGAAAGAGGGAATCACAGTTCTTCTTATCACCCATTACATGGAAGAGGTAACAGGTGCTGACAGAGTGATTGTTATGGATGAGGGTAAGGTAGTAATGGACGGAACACCACGTGAGATATTCTCACAGGTGGAGAAACTAAAGTCCTACCGTCTGGATGTTCCACAGGTCACGGAGCTTGCTTATGAGTTAAAACAGAAAGGTCTTGATCTGCCTGATGGGATATTGACATTGGATGAACTGATGGAGAATCTTTTACCGCGGTTTGCAGAGCGTTTCCCCGGAGAAGTGATTCTGGAGAACGGAGGAAGCCATGGCAATTAAAGCAGAGCATATTAATTATGTATATGGAAAAGGCACAGCATTTGAACAGCATGCATTAAAGGATGTGAACCTGGAGATAGAGGCTGGGGAATTCGTTGGCCTGATCGGCCATACCGGTTCCGGAAAATCAACCTTAATCCAGCATTTGAACGGGCTGCTCCGTGCTACCGACGGAAAACTATATTATAATGGAAGAAATATTTATGAGGAAGGCTACGATATGCGGGCGCTGAGAAGTCATGTTGGACTGGTATTTCAGTATCCCGAGCACCAGCTTTTCGAAATTGATGTATTTACCGATGTCTGCTTCGGACCTAAGAATCAGGGCCTTAATAAGGAAGAAGCAGCGAAACGGGCAAAGGAAGCCCTTACTATGGTAGGACTTGACGAAAGCTACTATAAGCGGTCTCCCTTTGAACTTTCCGGGGGTCAGAAGCGGCGGGTTGCAATCGCAGGTGTTCTGGCCATGAATCCTGATGTCCTGATTCTTGATGAGCCGACAGCGGGATTGGATCCAAAAGGAAGAGATGAGATTCTGGATCAGATCAAGCGTCTCCATGAGGAACGGAATATGACAATTATTCTGGTGTCTCACAGTATGGAGGATGTGGCACGATACGTAGACCGGATTCTGGTCATGAACCATGGAGAAAAAGTGTTTGATGATACACCAAAGGAAGTATTTCAGCATTATAAGGAACTGGAAGCAATGGGTCTGGCAGCTCCTGAGATCACATATGTGGTTCAAACCCTGAAATCCCACGGTGTTCCCATTGATACCAGCATTACAACAATTGAAGAGGCCAGAGACGAAATTATAAGGCTTCTGGGAAAATAGACAGGGAGATATTATGCTGAAAGATATTACATTAGGGCAGTATTATCCGGTGGAATCCATTCTTCATAAGCTGGATCCCCGGACAAAGCTGTTTGGGACCATGGTTTTTATCATATCCCTATTTATTGCAAATGATATCTGGGCTTATGTGATTGCGACTGTATTTCTTGCAGCGGCCATTAAGCTCAGTAATGTTCCTCTTAAGTTCATGGTCAGAGGCTTAAAAGCAATTGTATTTCTGCTGTTGATCAGCGTCAGCTTCAATCTGTTTCTGACACCAGGTACGGCAGTTGTATCTTTGGGATTTTTAAAGATTACAAAAGAAGGAATGATTGTGGCTGGATTTATGGGAATCCGGTTAATCTATCTGGTTGTAGGATCTTCCATCATGACGCTGACCACCACACCCAACCAGCTGACAGACGGTCTGGAAAAAAGTCTCGATTTCTTAAACCGTTTCCATGTTCCCGTTCATGAGGTCTCCATGATGATGTCCATTGCACTGCGATTCATTCCGATTCTGGTTGAAGAGACAGATAAAATCATGAAAGCACAGATGGCAAGAGGTGCAGACTTTGAGACCGGGAATCTGATCCAGAAAGCGAAAAACATGATTCCCCTTCTGGTTCCTCTCTTTATCTCGGCATTCCGCCGTGCCACAGATCTGGCTATGGCGATGGAAGCAAGATGCTACCGGGGTGGAGAAGGCCGGACGAAGATGAAGCCTCTTAAGTACGGAAATCAGGACAGGGTCACCTATCTGGTGTATGTCCTTTACCTTGCCATCATCATAGGTCTCCGGATCCTGAGAGTGCAGATCTTTTAAGAACAAGGAGGATTTATGAAACGGGTTAAGATGATCGTTGCCTACGACGGAACCAATTACTGCGGCTGGCAGATTCAGAACAATGGAATCACCATTGAGGAAGTTTTAAACCGGACTCTGACAGATTTATTAAAGGAGCCAATTACTGTAACGGGTGCCAGCAGAACAGATTCCGGAGTGCATTCGGAGGGAAATGTGGCAGTTTTTGATACAGAAAACCGAATGCCTGCAGACAAGATCTGTTTTGCTTTGAACCAAAGGCTGCCAGATGACATACGGGTACTTCACTCAGAAGAGGTATCGGAAACCTACCACCCCAGGAAGCAGAACTGCGTTAAAACATATGATTATAAGATCATGAACCGTAAGATCGAAATTCCAACTATGCGGCTGTACAGCTATTTCTGCTATTTTCCCCTTGATGTGGAGAAGATGAGAGAGGCTGCCGCCTATCTGGTGGGAGAACATGATTTTAAAAGCTTCTGTACTGCCAGAGGGCAGGCAGAGGAGACGGTGCGTACTATTTACAGCCTTCAGGTTCTAAAGTCTGATGATCTCATAACAATCCGGATTAAGGGCAATGGATTTTTATATAACATGGTGCGAATCATTGCAGGTACCCTGATGAAGGTAGGTATGGGAGTTTATCCCCCCCAGCATGTGGAAGAGATCATAGATGCCAGGGACCGGAATGCAGCAGGACCAAAAGCAGCAGCAAAAGGTCTTACTCTGGTAAGCCTTGAGTATGAAAAAGAACTTGAGAAAGAAATTAAGGGTGAAAATAAGGAGTGGAGCTATACTCTTTATCAGCATCGGATTCCTTCTCATAAGGAAGCCAGTCTGGTGATCCACAGATGCAGGGAAGAGGATTTTGAACGGCTCCTGATCCGAGTGGTGCATCAGGCGGTGAGAAACGGAGCTCATACGGTATTGGTAAAAGATGAGGAACGAAAGAACCGGATTATTTCAGGCAGAGCATACGGATTTTACAGTTTTCATTCTGACGAATCAGGAAATGGATGGATGGTAACTGGAAGTCAGCTTGCAAAGCCTTGATTTTAAAGGAAAAAACCCCTGCTTTTGCAGGAAAAAAGGTTGACACACAGGTGGAAATGTAATATAATGTATAACTGTGACGTTAGACGAAAATGTTCAAGCCAAGCCCCGGAATGAGCATTTTGTAATATAACTTTTGGAAAGTTGTTTTCAGCTTTTCGAGAAATGGTGACGATTTTTCGCACCATAATGCTTAAAAACACCATAATTTACAGGAGGTTGTCCAATGAAGACTTTTATGGCTAGTCCAGCAACAATTGAAAGAAAATGGTACGTAGTTGACGCTACAGGATATACATTAGGACGCTTGGCTTCAGAAGTAGCTAAAGTATTAAGAGGAAAGAACAAACCGATTTACACACCACATATGGATTGCGGTGATTATGTAATCGTAGTAAACGCAAATAAGATTGAAGTTACCGGTAAGAAATTAGATCAGAAGATCTACTACAGCCATTCTGACTATGTTGGCGGTATGAAAGAAACAACTTTAAGAGAAATGATGGCTAAAAAGCCTGAAAGAGTTATTGAATTAGCAGTTAAGGGAATGCTTCCAAAGGGACCTTTAGGAAGAAGCATGATAACAAAACTTCACGTATACGCTGGCGCAGAACATGATAACGCTGCTCAGAAACCAGAAGTTTTAGAATTCAAATTTTAATCAGAGGTGCTGAAAGGAGGAAGTTATCATGGCTAATGCAAAATTTTACGGAACAGGTAGAAGAAAAAAATCTATCGCTAGAGTATATTTAGTACCAGGTACAGGTAAGATCACTATCAATAAGAGAGACATCGATCAGTACTTCGGTCTTGAGACATTAAAGGTTGTAGTTCGTCAGCCATTAACAGCAACAGAGACAGTAGATAAGTTCGACGTTTTAGTAAACGTACACGGCGGTGGTTTCACCGGACAGGCTGGTGCTGTAAGACACGGTATCGCTAGAGCTTTACTGAAAGCTGACATTGAATTCCGTCCAGTTCTTAAAAAAGCAGGATATTTAACAAGAGATCCAAGAATGAAAGAAAGAAAGAAATACGGCTTAAAGGCAGCTCGTCGTGCGCCGCAGTTCTCAAAGAGATAAAAAGCGGTCAACGCATTTATCAAGAAAAGCCCGATTTTACAAGGGTTACAGACGTTGTGGAATGTTGTCAAACGCACTGGAAATTACTCCGTGTGCAACACGTTTGCAACAGGTGTGCAACAAAAATATCAGTAATAATTATAGGACATTTTTCAGTGAAGCGATTCATTGGAAAGTGTCCTTTTCTTTTACCCGAATCTCCATAATTAAATCGCTTCGCAATTTTCGTGCTACGCACTTCATAATTATGTCGATATTTCCTCGGGTGAAAGTAAGGTCTAGCTTTGCTCGACTTTCCTTTCCTCTCTCATTATATCTTATTAATCGCATCGACTAGCTCCTTTATATCAAAGTGAGTATAAACTTTCTCTGTGAGTGTCATTGCTCCAGAGTGCCCTACAATCTTTTTAATAATCGTCTGATCTACACCAGCCTCCGCTAACATAGATATACAGGTATGTCGGCAACAGTGAGGTGTACGGTCAATCTTTAGCTGTTCCATCAATGGTTGGAAATAGCTGTCATAATAGTTTCGATACTTAAAGTGCTTACCGTCCTCTGTATGAAGCAGATATTCCCAGTTAGGTAAAGAATCAAACCAAGACTGATAAAAGGGAAGAACTTTATCAGATATTGGAACCTTTCGAATTCCATTTTCCGTTTTGTTAAATAAAGAATACGCTTTCTGTATAAAAATAATTGAAGGTGTTATCGAAAAGGCATACAAAATTTATGATAAGCAAATAAGAACAGGAAAGGTTCAAAAATTCAGTTGCGATTTCAAGAGACTAGAGCAAGTGTGTGATACATATATAATTGATTAGGCATGAATACATATTTTGAAGAAAAATAGTAGTGGTAAAACATTGACAAATAAGAATTCAAAATATATAATAATTAGAAATTTATATAATAAAGGCATTGAAGAGAAGAGTAAACTATTTGCGCTTTTACAGAGACCTCAGGATGGTGAAAATGAGGAAAGTTATAAAATGGTTGAATATGGCCTCTGAGCTGCGTACCGAAACATATTGTTTAGGCTACGACGGGTGCACCCGTTACAGTGATAGACTATCGATGAATCATTTCTCGTCCGTAGTTGATAAGACCTATATCGTGAGATATAGGTGAATTTAGGGTGGTAACACGAAGCTTCGCTCTCGTCCCTGAAAAAGAAATTTTTCAGAGAGGAGGGCTTTTTTATTTGCTTTTTTAAATTTAGATTTGTTATCACAATAAAAAAAGAAATGAGGAATGTTATATGAGAAACATTTTAGTTGGTGGCGCATGGCCATATGCAAATGGCTCATTGCACTTGGGTCACATAGCTGGGTTATTGCCAGGAGATGTAATTGCTCGTTATCATAGAGCAATAGGAGATAAAGTATATTTTGTATCAGGTAGTGACTGTCATGGAACGCCTGTAGCAATACGCGCAAAGCATGAAAATAAATCACCACAAGAAGTGAGCGATTATTATCATGAAGAATTTAGAGATTGTTTTGAACGATTAGGATTTAGTTATGATGTCTATACGAAAACTTCTACAGAAGAGCATAAAAATTTTGTCAGACAGTTTCATGAAAAACTTTATAAGAGTAATTATGTTTATGAAAAAGAAGCTCCACAGGCATATTGTGATTGTTGTAATACTTTTTTAGCAGATAGGTTTGTGACTGGAAAATGTCCAAAATGTGGGAATGATACAAGAGGGGATCAATGTGATTTTTGTGGAACAGTATTAGAGCCAGAAGGATTAGTAGAGCCAGTTTGTGTCGTTTGTGGCAATAGAATTTTTTTCAAAAATGCAACTCATCTGTATATTGCTATTTCAAAAATGGAGGATCAATTAAAAACGTTAGTTAATAACCATCCAAATTGGAGAAAAAATGCAATATCATTTACAAATCGCTATATAAATGAAGGCTTAAAAGACAGAGCACTTACGCGTGATTTGGATTGGGGAATAGATGTTCCAAAAGAGGGATTTGAGGATAAGAAGATTTATATTTGGGCTGAAAATGTTCTGGGATATTTATCTGCGAGTCAAATTGCTGCAGAACAAAATTGTGAAGATTATGAAGAAATTTGGGGAGTAAATGCGAAACATTATTATGTTCATGGAAAAGATAATATTCCTTTTCATACAATTATTTTACCAGCATTGCTTATTGCCAATGGAGATGGATGGCATTTGCCAGATGATATTATATCAAGTGAGTATTTGACTTTGGAGGGTAGAAAAATATCCACAAGTCAGAACTATGCAATTTGGGTAAAGGATATTATAAATAGATATAATGCTGATTCTATTAGATATTACTTGTTGGCAAATGGACCTGAAAAAAGGGATGCTGATTTTTCATGGCGAGAGTATGTGAATAACCATAATGGTGAGTTACTTGGTGCATACGGTAACTTTATCAATAGAACTCTTGCTTTTATCAATAGATATATGAATGGAGTTATTCCGGCAGGGAATTTGAATTCAGAAATTGAGGTGAAAATTGATCAGCTATTTTGTGAAACTGGAGAAAAAGTAGAGGCAGGTAATCTTAGGGATGCCATTGATGGAATATTTGAATTTGTACGATATGCAAATAAATTCTTTGACATTGAGCAGCCTTGGATTACAAGAGTTACAGATGTTGAGGCTTGTGATAACACACTTTTTAATTGTGTTCAAATTATAGCTAATTTAGCAATATTGCTACATCCATTTTTGCCATTTTCATCTGAAAAGGTTTGTAAGTGGCTAAAAATAAGTAATGTATGGGAAAAGCAATATGTATTGACCGGTTATCAATTACCAGAAATAGAAATATTATTTGAAAGAATTGATAAAAAAATAATTGAAGAGGAAAAAGCTAAATTAGTGAAGCAGGAGGAAGTGTGAGATGAATCATTTAGGTACAAAAATACTAGAAACGGATCGTTTAGTGTTAAGACCATTTAAAGAAACTGATGTTGAGGATATGTATTATAATTGGGCAAGTAGTGATCAAGTTACCAGATATTTGACGTGGCCGACGCACACTTCTAAGGATATAACAAAATCTGTTGTGGATTTATGGATAAGTAAAAACGAAGACATGAAAAATTAAAGTTGAGTGTAATAGAATCTTTGCACGGCATGATGTATGTAATCCAAATTCGGGGAAAGTTATGAAAAAATCGGGGCTTTTATACGAAGGAACATTATTAGAAGCAGGTAAAAATAATACAGGAATATGCGATGTGGATATATATGGAATTACCAAGAAGATATACAGTAGATAAATTAGATTATTAAAAGAATCATACCTCTCTTTTGGTGCAAATGCAAAAGTATTATATGAAACGTCCTGAGACGTAATAAAACGTCGTGGGTGTGAAACGTATGTGCAACAATGATAACTACAAACTCTTTGTTTTCGGGCTTTTCAAGCTCTCAAACGGTTTTCAAAGAGATAATTTTAAAGTTTACAAAAGTCCCGAAACACAGTGTTTCGGGACTTTATTTTTTGGGGCTTTATATGATTATGCTAAACCTTAGCAATTAACTATGGTTTTTACAATTTTTAGTTTTGGTGTTTCTGTAAGCTTATATGTACTTGCTGATACAACATAGCGTGTGTTTAGAGCTTTCGGCATATCCTTTTGACCCACCACGGTATAACCGAACGGCTCTAGTATTTTTTTAACCATTCGTCCAAGACCTTGTTTTGTAAAGTTGTCTTCTAAATCAAACTCTTTTACTGGAGAATTATCATAATAATTTTCAATTTCCAGAACACATGCTGTTAATGCAGGCTTGCCTGTTTCAGATGCTTCAATCATTGAAATAATGTTGGTGTCTTTTGATAAGATATTTTCGAAAATTTCTCTTGCCTCTTTATTAAATTCATACTTTCTGTAATTTGGGTTTGACTCGATAAACTCTTGGTATGTTGCTTTCATATTAATATCCCCTTTCAAAAACGTGATTCTACGTATCTATTATTACATATCCAAAATCAGATGTCAACAATGTTTGACAAATATTTCTTAGTCAGTCAATTTTACTTCAAAAATAGCTTATGTTAAGTAGTTGAAATGTAGTAAAAGCTATGTCGCTAACTTGTCGCAAGACTATATAAGAGAATATTAAATATTGATTATAGAAAATGCTACTTTTCATGAACTTGCCAAAATTCAAGATGGTGGTATTTGCCTATGCTGTGGTAAAAGATCCATCTCAATTTCTTGTGGAGTTGAAGTAGGTAATATATTTCAGCTTGGAACAAAATATACTAAATCTATGAATATGACTTATGCTGATGAAGAAGGAACTACACAATATCCTAGTATGGTATTACGCGATTAATATCGGTAGACTGGCTGCATCAGTTTGTGAGGCCCATCATGATGAATTTGGTCCAATATGGCCTATGGTAATCGCACCTTGGCAAGTTCATATTTGTGCGGTTCGATCTGATGAAAATGCTGAAAAAAAATTGCAAATAATATATATGAGGAGTTACTAAGCAGTGGAATTGAAGTGATTTATGATAATAGATCTCTGGATTTGATAAAAGAGAATACTTTAGAATTGATACAGCTTCTTGATAGAAAGTATATAGACTAGTAGATAACATAAGATACAAATATAAAAGGAGATAGTAGTAAGATAAATCTCTATATCACTATTTTTTCTTATGTAGTATACTAATATAAAAGTGAATATATAATATTACTATTGCCGTACAGACATCTGTACCAGAGAGAGGTGCTTTTATGCTGGCAGTCAACTATACAACGTTAAGAGATAATATGAAGACATATATGGATAAAATCACAGATGACTATGAGACAATAACAGTTACAAGAAAGGGTAACAAAAATGTTATTATGCTATCTGAAGAATCCTATAACAATATGATTGAAAATATATTTGTAAAGGGAAATAAAAGTTATTATGATTGGTTAATGGAATCAAAGGCTCAGTTAGAAAATGGAATGATATCCACTTATGATCTTCCTGAGGTAGAAGCAGATAAAAAAGGCATTTAAAAAAATGGATGGGCTGATTATATTAATATAGACTAATATAAATTAGCTCCCAGGTAAATGAATATAATTATCAAAGACAGGCGGTGTATCCTTTTGAAAAGCATCCGAGGTAACTACTCAGTACAGTTGATATAATCTGTTAGCAGATTGTGCTGAGGTAAATTTTAAAATATGTTAACAGTCTCAACTGTACTGACCCTTTTCAGTTTAAATAAAAAAGGAGTACAGGAATGAGCCAAATAAAAGAAATCATAAAAGAGAATAAAAAGGCGATTGCCTTATACGTTATAACAGGTTTATTAATTGCATTTTTAACAAACTATAAAATAAAATATTTTCAAAAAATAATTGATGAGTTCAATAATCACACAATCAGATTAAATACTATTGTGGTATATGGAATTGTATTAATTAGTTTTTACTTGTTAAATTATTTTGACGAATATCCTAAGCAAAAGCTTCGAAATGGAATTTATCTGGATTTTAAAGTACAGGCTTTAAAAAAGGTTAGTAAAATCCAGTATATTGAGTATCAAACTTTGGGTACAGGAAAGCTTACACAAAGCATTGAGAATGGGGCAAATGCAGGAAAAGGAATTATTTTTGATTATTGGTTATGCGTTTGCAGACAATTAATGCCAACTATTTTATTCAGCATCTTTTTTATATGGAAATTGAACCCGT
Organism: Paenibacillaceae bacterium; assembly: GCA_015057775.1. GTDB lineage: Bacteria > Bacillota > Clostridia > Lachnospirales > Lachnospiraceae > Lacrimispora. Next base: position 36,180 of record SVDT01000008.1, read on the forward strand.
TTATCACTTATTTAATATTGTTCGGTTATGTTTTTGTATTTATCACAACGAATTTACTACTGAAGTTACTATATTCAATCAAAGAAAAAATCTTGTGCAATGAAGAAATGATGAATCATTATCTGGTCCGTGGATTTATGGAGATGGTGACATTCCGAATGAGCTGCCGATTCCCTTATGAAATAGAAAAGGCAATAAAGTCGAAAAATGAGATTATAAAATCTAAAGTAAAGATGAATATGATTCATGAAGCATTTTTCACCATATTTGCCATACTTGTGGCATTTCTAAATGTAGGAATCCTTGTATACTCCTGGTTGAATCAATCTGTTTCTATCGGAACCTCAGTGGCACTTATTTCTCTGGTTGAAAATGCCTATACACCAATTGCGATCTTTAATGTATTAACTGTCCAGTATAAACTGGATAAGGCTACATACAGCAGATTCGAAAAAATTCTTAACATGAAAGAGGATGAGCAATTAGAGAAAGGAAAGAGCGTTAAAGTACAACAAGGCGAAATTAAAATAACAAATCTTTGCTTTCAATATAATAACAAGAAAGTCATTAATAATTTGAATGTTGAGATTCACAAGGGGGAAAAAATAGCGCTTGTGGGGAGCAGTGGTTCCGGAAAGACAACACTGATTAAACTCTTATTAGGATTATTAAAATATGATTCTGGCAGTATTCAGATAGATGGTAATGAACTAAGGGACATTTGTCTGGAGAGTCTGTATAAAAATGTAAGCTATATCTCACAGGAGGCTCCGGTATTTGACGGTACCGTAAGGGAAAATATTGTTCATAACCAGAATCAAAATGACCAATACATCCAGGAAATATTAAAGAAAATGAGGTTGGATGATTCTGTGTCAAAAATGGATAATGGAATTGATACGCTTATCGGTGAACGTGGTATGATATTATCCGGAGGTGAAAGACAGAGGCTGGCATTAGCCAGACTGTGGTTTCAAAAAAACAATGTAGTTATACTGGATGAAGCGACTTCTGCCTTGGATAATATAACGGAAGAGGCTGTTATGAATGAAGTCTTGAACCTTTTGTCAGAGAAGACGGTCATAGCAATTTCACACCGACTGACCTCCATCATAAATTTTGACCGGATTATTGTGTTTTACGATGGGCATATTGTTGAGCAGGGAACATTTGATGAACTATTAAAGAATGGAATGTATTTTTCTGACTTGTATCATAAGAGCATGCAGTAAACGAATTTGTAGAGAGGATAATCTCCTCTCTACACTTATATTTTACCATGAAAACGGTTAAAACTCAAGACTACAAAATTCAGCCCAAAAGGGATATACTACTTACACGAATGGAGGTATGTATATGGATGAGCAAAATTGGCTTGAGGTCATGAATCGGCAGCAGTGGATGAAGCAGATACAGGAAACGAACCAGTATACATCAAAATATGGGCTTCAATTATCGGAAGAAGATACGGAACTTTTGATTGAAGAGAAAAACCATACGCTGAAAGCAGAACGCAGAGTTGAATTTGGCCAGAGCGTGATTCCACAGATTATATATATCTTCTGCGATTCTGCATTTATTTCACAGGATAATTATTTGGATACGTTGATCCGACTCCAGGAAGTATTTTTTCTGTATAAGAATGAAATGCAGGATGAGATTACAGATGAAGAGCTGCTTAATTTTATGAAAGAACAATTTGAAGATATTTGCTATGGGGATCTGGAATATCTGGAAAGCACTTGTCTTGAAATATTCAGTGAGGCAATCAGGGCTGGTTACAAGGGATATAAGATTACCCAGGGTAAGGGAGAGTTTTCCAAGATTGACATTGTTCAGAGGTGGGATAAAGATCTGTATTTACAGACGCTGAAAGAACTTTGCTGGAGGTAGTGCGTATAGGGGTTGAGATAGAACAGGAGATATATTAAATGGAACCATATTACTATAGTCAGATGAATAAGCAGCAACAAAGAATTTACCAGGTCATTAAGAGCGGCCTGGAGTCACTTTCACAGAGCTTTGATGTTCAAAGAATCGATGGGGCTGAGCTGAGCGATATCTTTTTTAAGTTAAGATTGGATTGTCCGGAGATATTTTATGCTTCTACTTTTCAATACTCCTTTTACGATAACTCCACACTGGTAAAGATGAAGCCGGTTTATTTATTTGATAAGAATAAGATTAAAGAACATCAGGTGGCAATGACCGCCAGAGTGGAGAAGCTTGCCAGGGTGGTGAAAGATAAAAGTGATTGGGAGAAAGAACAATACATTCATGATTTTATCTGTGAAAATGTTACTTATGATAAGCTGAAAAAACAGTATTCCCATGAGATCCTGGGTCCCTTGGGGCAGGGAGTGGGCGTTTGTGAGGGAATTGCAAAGTCGGTAAAGATCCTTTGTGACCGGCTTTCCATTCCCTGTATTGTTGTTATTTCAGAAAACAATCCGGAAAAGAACATCAAATACAGGCACGCCTGGAACGTGGTTCGGATCAATGGGATGTGGTATCATCTGGACGCCACATTTGATAATACATTAGGAAAAAAAGAACTGAGGTATGACTATTTTAACCTGGATGATAAGGGGATTTTCAAGGATCATGAACCTGTGATATATAAGGTTCCGGCGTGCGGAGATGGAGATCATTTCTATTATAAGGACAAAAAACTTTCTTTCACCAAAATGGAAGAGATAGCCAAGCGATGCCAGCAGGCAATCAAGAAAGGGAAAGTCTTCACCTTTCATTGGCGAGGCGGATATCTCACGAAGACTGTTATGGAGGAACTATTGCAAATAATAGCAGGAGAAGCCAGGGGGAAAAGCAGACATAGTCAGATTTCTATTAACTGGCCTCAGGCAGTTATCCGTGTGAAGTTCCTTGAGGAGCAGATGGAAGATTCGGTGAAAATGGAGGATGCATACGAAGAGGAAAATGATGCGACTCCCTAGTAAACTTCATATTAGAGCCGGTTTTTCTGTATTGC
>SVDT01000009.1:0-6792 GCA_015057775.1 Paenibacillaceae bacterium
TGATAATGGAATAATCCTCTAACACATCTTCCTCATACATTCCTTCTACGAATTTACGGATAACTCCGTAAATATCCGCCTTTAATAACATTTCAATTTCATAGATACTGAAATAAACAACTGGAAATTCTTTTATAGTCTCAAGCCCTGATTGCTTCCGGCAGGACATCTTCCATTTGTCTGCGGGGATCCAGCGGGTAGCACTCTCCCTCACTTCCTGAGAAGACAATGCCACCCGGAGAATTCCCACATGATTATAAAACTCCTTTTTTACCACCTCTGCCAGGTGATATAAAAAGTAGAAATTATTTTTTACCTTGTAATAATCTGCACGGCTCCGGTTCTCATACTCCCTGAAACGGGTAGGCAGAAATTCCTCCGCTTTATTGTACTCCAGTTCTAATTCACGGTATAATTCTGACGCGCCACTTTGATCCACACATCGGAACACATCTACATCGTACCCTGCCAGAATCTGTTCTGTTGAAAGCAGAGTACCGGGAAATAACTGGTTTACTATGGAGATTTTTAAAAGCTGCATAATCCGGAAGGTTAAGTTATTTCCTCCAAAATCCGTATCTCCATTTTCATAGGAAGTGTCAATTTCAATCCGGTAAGATACCCGATTGTCGAAGATACGGAAACGGCAGGAGCAAAGATCTGTGGTTCCACCACCGCAGTCTATAATGAGAGCTTTGTATTGTTCGCCTTCTTTTGCAGTCCCTTTCTGTATCATACCAGATATCGTACTGTAAAGAACAGAGACACCTTCATCCAACATATCTCCCTTTTCTATTGCATATCCGGAAAGGATTTCGGAAAACAGTTTTTGGAACTGGGTTTTCTGCTTTACCGGGCAGGAGACGTGGACACTCTTAATGTCACATTTAAAACGGTTTTTGACCTGGTCTAAAACGAATTCAAAATATTCCCTAAGGATTTCCTTTCTCGAAATAAATCCCCGCCTTCCCTGGCGATCCGTTATTTCTTCCAGCTTTTCAAAATCTCCAACCCAGCGTTTCATATCATAGAACACGCAAAATCCCTCATCAATATAACTGGAATCAGCCAGGCGAATAGCATCATAACCGAATAGAAACGCAGGTCTCCCGGATTCTACCGCCTGAACTCCTGCCACACTTGGAAACAAAGTTGTCTCTTCCCAGTCTGATGAAGTGTCGTAAAACAGTGCATAATTGACTTCGTTGGCCTTCAGGCCTTTTTCCCCATCATGAAGACCAGACTTTTCAAAGTAGAGACTGTCTAAATAAACGCCTGCAGTGGTATTGGACGTCCCAAAATCCATGGCGACTGGCATGGATAAGGGAACTGGCTTTCTGATCTCAAAGTCTAAAAGAGGCATACGGTAGACGTTAAGATTTTCTGGTATGTAATCATATTTTCCATTATAGATCTGATATAAGAGCTCTGACTCTTTACGTCCCACGCAAAACAAGCTGTAATTTTTTATGCTGGACTCCCTACAGGAAATCTCAGCCGCCTTTGTCAGATATAAACAGTCCTTCCGCGATCCCATAGGCACAACATTTAGAATTGCACACAAGGTCATGTCGCCTCCCACCACAAAGGCATTGGTTCCCGCCAGACGTTCTTCATAGGGTATGGTAAGCCCGTCATAATAGCCAATGGCCAGCCCGTCATATGCTACTATTTTGGAGCCGCACTGAAGGTTCATATCCTGCCGTTCCTGAAGTTTACTTCCTTTCAGTACATTTTCTATAGACTGGAAACCGGCTTCGTCCGGACTATCTATCAAAAAATACTCTTCCGCACCTTTGAAGCGGAGAATTACACGGATAAGTTCTTCCTTATCCATGGGATTGATAATACCATGAAGGATCTTTTCTTTCCTGCATATTTCACGCAGTTGGAAAGTAGTCATTAATTCTAAATCATTTTTGTGGTAACGATTGTCCGTGACCGTTTCTTCCTGACGCTTTAATACATACCCATACTTGTCCATTTCATTCCCCTTTATCTTATGTCTAATTTATTACAATGTTAACGGAATTTTATATATCCCTTATATAAAATATTAGGTAATTATCTTTATTATGAAAATCCCACGATCCAATTATTAATTCCTGCGCAGCCAGATACATTCCTGAAATCCACATCTCATCTTCATTTGATTTTGCCTCTTGTAAGCACTTTTCCATTACAGAAACAACATCTCTTTTATCAAAGGACATCAATGTATGAATTACCTCCTGATATACCGGCCAATTAACGTCCTTCAGCAATTCGAAAAGCCACGGCAGACATTTTATCTTTTGTGGATATTTCATTACATTAATGATAAGTATTGCATTCAACCAACAGAATTTAGTAGAAAATTTATTATAAGAGAAGTAATCAAGTATATCTATATTTCCACTAGAAAAACATTCCGCTAACTGGCGCAATTTTTCCGGATTTATGGATTCATTATTATATATGTCATATTCGTGTAATTTTAATAATTTATCAGCATCTTTTAACATATCACCCACCCTTACGTATTATCTTTTAAATTATCTTTCCTTCCATTACTTTGTATATATGATTCCATAATATAATATCTTTTTTCCAGTATCCATATCTTAACAACACTTAAATTTAAATCGTTAGTTTATTCATTCAAATCGTATGTCTTTATTTGCCCCTGTTGCCTCCCATGTAATAAATTTTTTTCCTTTTATTACATATATATAAAGGCTACAAGAAGATGTTTTATTGTATATAATATCCATAACATGAAAATTATCTTTATCATTAGCTAAGCTAAATGTACATTTACTTATTTCAAATGGGTACGTCATCAAGATAAACTCCTTGTCCCAATTCACTTCATATTTTAAATCAGAGATATTATACTGATTTAAATATGATGATAATTCTGATGGATTTTTAATCATAATTTCCATATATTCACCAGTATACTCCTCTTTTTTAATTTCTTTTGTTTTTATATTTACTATATTAACTTCTTTCTCTGATGTTAAAATTTTTCCATAAATTATATAAAAAGTAAAAGCTATTATAAATATAATTACTAAAAAATGTACACCAACATTCCTCATATCTAAATCCTCCTGGTTATATTTAGTTTTGACTTTCACAACTAATTGGATAATTCACTCCTATTCTATCTCCTGGGGATGCACTTCTAACTTCTATTTGTCCACTCTTATTAAAGTGATATACAACCTTACCTATTGGTTTACGTTTTTTTCCATCACCCTTGATCCAGCTTTCGAAATATGACTGAGACATTGCCAAAGCTGGAACATACTCTCCAAGCCCTAAATCTCTAATCCCCATCATTTTATTATAAACAATGCTACCATCCCAACTATAAACCTCATTAATATCTTGCGTTGACAGAAACTCACTAGCTACATTATTCTCATGGTCTAAATGACCAGTATTACAACTTAAAATATTCAGATTAGGAATTTTCCCAATTTTTTGTAAAGCTTGTATTGCTATTGCCTTTGTTCCTTTACTAGTTACTCCAGACTTGTTAGTTGTCAACACCGAATTGGTTTCTTCATTTATAATTAGAGCATATGGTTGCCCATGAAACATCAAAGATATTTCATCTATATTATCACTTTGTATTTTGTCCCACTCATCTTTAAATTCTTCTTTGCTAGTAACAGGTATTTTTAAAACTTCATTTTTATAAAGTCTATTCAACCTATTTGCTTCACTATTTGCTTGCTTTTCAAAATTTACCGGATCATAGAAAACATAACTTTCAAATCCTAATGGATCAAAAAATTTAAGTGGATTACAGTTACAATATATAAATTGATTTAATGATGATGGGTTAAAAAGTTTTATAAATAAATCTAAATCTTTTCCTGCAAATCTACCAAGACCAGGCATATATTCTCTTGCCTGAGCGAAATACGTATTAGATACGCTATCCTTCTGATACCCTGTATAACCAAACGGCTGAACCTCCCCCTGATTTTTATACAAATCCTGTCCAAACTCATCATACCCATATATAGTCTGATGTTCGCCACAAGTCTCTGTCAAACGAACTGTACTTCCTAATTCGTCCTGCAGAAAAATATAACCACGTTCTCTATTTGTCATAAATACAACATTATTATCCCAGACATAAGTTTGAGAGTCCATACTATCTTTTGATGTCTCGGTTTTCTCTAACAAATTATTATAGTTTCGAGTCAGGTCCAAAAGGTAATCCACCTCTCTATCTGGTTGTTCCATCAATATCATTTCCGATTGAAGGTCATGACCAGCTCTTAGATCAGAAACAGAAAACTCCTTACTTCCAACCCGGTCTCCAAGCCCGTCATACTCATATCTGACTGCCTGTCCTGTGTTATTAAATGCTACCGCTAACCTGTTTGTCTCATCATACACATATCGATTAACCTCTTCCAGTCCCCCAAAAACAGATGTTAAGTTTCCTCTTCCATCATATTGATACGATTGCTCAGGAAAAATTCCCTCCTCACGAATTAATTGGTTTGCCGCATTATAATGATAGCGTATATTTTTTGTCCTTACTTGTTTTGTTACGCGGTTTCCAAAAGCATCATACTCATATTTGCTTATACACTCCCCATCCCTTTTAACTTCTATAAGCCGGTTCATAGAGTCATATTGATACTGATAAAAACCACTCTCCTCCTGAACTTTCCTGCTTATTTCTTTTGAAATTTCAATCGGTGAGGAGTCAGCTGTCTGGCGCAGCTTTCTTATAGAGGACTTATTTCCCATAAGATCATAATCGTATTTATATTGATCCAGTATCTCCCCTTCCTGTTGATGGACCAATCTGCTAAGCTGCCCAACAGAATTATAATCGTAACTGGTTACAATACCATTGGAAAACGTCTTTCTAGACAAATAACCATTTTCATCATAAGAATAATGTATTTCTCTCTCCCCATCCGTCAGACTGCTTAAGCGATTCAGCTCATCATATTCATAAGATATGGTTCGTCCATCTGGATAGATCAACGCTTTTCTCTCTCCTGATTTTCCCCACTGATAAGTAACTTCACGCCCTTTATAATCAATGATTTTCGTTGCTCTTCCAACCTCATCCAGCTCTATCTTTGTTGTTCCCAACCAGTCCTGTATTTCTATCAACTGTCTTAAAGGATTGTAAGTGAACGCAACACTTCGACCATCAGAATAAGTGATTTGCTCCATTTCTCCCTGAGGATTGTAAGTATAATTAGTCTCATATCCTTCTCCATCCATTTTCAAGGTCATTTTCCCCGCCAGATCATAAGTAAAATGTTCCTTAAGACCAAGTGGACTGATAATTGTCTCAATCTTCCCAAGTAGATTACGTTCGTATTGAGTTATATGGACCTGATTTTTATCAGAAATAGTCTTTCTCTGGAAATTCTCCACTCCATTTAGCAGGATGCTTTTACCCTCATGCTGGCATATAGTAATTAATTCTCCCATATCATCATAAGCATATTCCGTCCGATTTCCTGCCGCATCAATCACTGAGGTCAACTTCCCGCCAGGAGAGTATTCATAATGAGTAACATGTCCCAAGGGATCCGTTATGGAAGTAACCTTTCCAACAGCATTGTATGTATATCTCTTTTCCTGTCCAAAACTACTTCTAACCTTTATCGGCTGGTTCAGGCAATCATAAGTAATTTCAAGAAAATCACCTTTATGATTCTGGCGTCGTATCAGATTACCATTTTTATCATACGAATAGGCTTCCGATGTTCCATCTGGAAAAATAATTTTTGACAAATCCCCGCCCTTGGCATATTCATATACTGTCTGTCTCTTCTCAGGATCTGTCATACAAATGCACTTTCCCAACTCATTATAATCATAACAGGTCTTATTCCCCATAACATCTGTCTCGCTGATTAGCTGCCCTGCTTCGTCATAAACATAGGTATGGGATTTTCCCATAGCATTTGTGATCCCAATTAAATGCCCTTCCATATCATACTCATACGTGGTTGCCGCACCAGAAGGATCCGTTATTTTCGTAATCCGGTTCCGTTCATCATACTCCATAAACGTGCGGTTACCGTTAGGATCTGTTACAGCAGTGCGATTACCATTTGGATCATATTCATAATGAATAATTCCTCCAGTGGGAAGTTGCATCTCTTTCATACGGTTTAAACTATCATAAGTATAGCCCAGCTCTCCTCCATTGGGCAAAATCCGCCGTGTTACATTCTGAAGTTGGTCATATTCCATGGTGAATTTCTCCCCGTCAGGTCCGGTGTAACTATCCACCATGTTCATACAATTATAACTCTGACTGATAACGGCACCATTAAAATCTATGATTCTTTCCACTTTTCCATTTTTTGTATATTCGTATATACGTTGTTTTCCCTGGGCATTGGTCACACAAGCGATTCGGTCACAATTGTCATATGTAAAGCTGATGCAATTCCTATTTCCGTCTAATGTACGGATCACCCGGTTACAATCATCATATTCATAATTTATCTTTCTACCAGACTCATCAGTATAGCCGATAATGTTATCCCCGTTATCGTATTCTAAGAAAACAGCACTGCCATCGGGAAGCTTTACCTTTAAAATATTTCCCTTACCGTCATATTCAAACTCCCTTTTCCGATTTAATGCATCAGACGTTTTTATTAAATTTCCTTTTGCATTATAAACATTCTTTAACTTCTCGACACCATTTACGGACCATGTCAGAAGGTGGTTATCGGCATCATAGGTCATGTTGCTTTGGGAACCATCTGAATAAATAATCTTAGATACATTTCCTTTATTATC
>SVDT01000009.1:6802-36476 GCA_015057775.1 Paenibacillaceae bacterium
TCGTAGGAATATCTGGTCTGGTTTCTATTCTTGTCTGTATAACGGATCATCTGATTTCGTTCATTATATATAAATTCCTCTTCTCCATCTTCATAAACCGTCTTGACATTGCGAAATCGTTCGTCATGAATGTAAGCAACCCTATTGTTATTCTGATCAGTAACAAGGGTACGACTGTATTCTTCCTGATAATCATAATAAATCTTCCCCCCATCAGCAAAATGCTGACATACGGTACGCCCTTGATCATCATAATTATTTTCCAGAACAAATACTCCTCTTGGATTCTGAATCCGATAAAGCATTTTCTCATCATCATAATAGTAGCAGTAACTTTCTCCTCCGGCATTGGTCACGCGGCACAGCCGCCCCAATTCATAACTGAGTTCAACATTGCGGCCTGTATGATCTGATACAGAAATCAGACGGCCTGATATACTGTCGTATTTATAATTGAGCATAATACCGGATCCGTTTAAAACGCATTCCAACTTCCCATTTCGTCCATAAGTAAAGAATATTCCTTTACCGTTCCCATCAGTTCTCGAAATAACATGTCCATGCTGGTTAAATATATATACAATTCCTTGTTGTGTTTTATATGAAAAACCTTTATCTTTTTTTTCAAGGCGGCATATGCAGCCGAATAATGCATCGATACCACCGTCTTCCAGCCTCATATAAATCTCTTCCCGGCCATCTTCCCAAACGATAATATAACGATCGTCTTCAGTGATTAACTCAATCTCATAATTATGCCGCCACCCTCGTCCCATACAACCTTCTCTATTATCAATCCGGTTATATGTACGTTTAAACATTATTGGTACTAATGCTTTTATTTCAATATCATCTTTCTCATAAATGAAATTACCAGTATTAGCATTTACAGGATCCCCAGTCAATGCACAAACGGCAGATTGTACACCTTTCATAAAGTTATCCAGGGTTGCATTCTGCATAAGATCTTTTAGCACCTGATTCCAATTCGAAAAACCAGGGCCTGCTTTTTCTAGCATTTGCCCCATTATGAGCATTATTAATTTTTTCAACTCATCTTCACTTAAATTACCACCTTTTGCATAGGCACCATTCATGACCTTCATAAGAGAAAGAATGTATTCGGCAGTGTACTGACCTGTGTTCTGATTCTGGGTTACCATAACAGTCCCGGCAGTACTTACTGCCCCCATAACAGCCATTAGTTCCTGCGAAATACGTCCGCTCCCAGAACAGGTGGGTATTGCGCCTAGAACTGCAGGAATCATTGCAGAAATATTTGTCGGTGTGGCAACCCCTTCCAAAGTAAGGTTTGGCCAATTTTCTCCTTTGGATTTTAATTCTGTCTTTTTCCCCACTATGTTTATTTCCTGATTTACGGTAAAACTATTTCCAAATATATTTTTAGCAGACATGAATATTTCCCCCTTTGTATATTAAAATAGATTTTATTTCGCCCATATAATCTCCGAATAAAAAATGAAAAGGTTCTTCTTTTTTCAACTCCATAAATGACGGATCCTCATGCAGATAACAAAGCATTTTTGTCAGATACACTTCCATTATTTTTTTATATTCCTTCGCCAATAGGCGTAGTCCATAATTGATTTCATATTCCTTAACCCTTACTAATTTTCTTTTAAGCTCATATGACAATACTTCTTTTTCTTCCTCCATCGTGCCGTATAAAAAAGCTGGAAACCATTCAAACTCTTCGAAATTATCATCAAAGTACATTTTCTCATTCATAAGACGAACCTGATACCGATAGGTACCGGTTAACGAACTGCTATGCAAATAAAATACTGACAGGTAAGCTGGTCTCCAGGTATCTGTTTTTTGCCTTTCAACAGCCGCCCATAAAAAAGCTTCTATTTCTTTTGGTATGCAGTCAGTTAATTGCTGCTCCATAATCATCACTTTTTTCCTTACCAGATTGTAAAAAAATGGTCTTAAATACTTTTCTATTGATTCCAGGCGTGTCATTTAATTACCTTTTCTTTCTTAAATTTGAGAATTCACTTATCTTATCAGTACACAATCCAATCTATAAGAATAGCTAGTACATCATTTAATAGAACCAGTCCAATAATTTCACATACAACTACAGCAGTTCCCCGAAATACCAATGTTTTATCGGAAGAAGTCAGCCAGGTAATCAGGCTTACTTTTCCCTTTCGGTTATTTTTAATTCTATTTTTAATGTTTCTATAAAGAAGTCTGTCCCCAAAACGACCCAATATAATAAATTTTATTAACCAAAAAAATAACCAAATCCATAAATAGTTTAGAATTGCGCCCTTCATAGAACCCGTATGATACAGCCCCCATATTATCAGAACAAGCTTTAGAATAAGCCCTATAAAACATATGATCGACCAATCAAAAAACATAAACTGGTATGCCATCCACAAATGCTGGAAAAAAGCAGCTGAAAAATTAAATCTGTTCTTCCCTTCTTCTATCTGTTCAAACCGCCCAAGATATTCTTCCAGATTACCAGACAACTGATAACTTATTTCCTGTACATCTGTACTGGATACTTCCTGATTCTTTTTTTCCATTGCTGCCTCCCTTTAATCTGATCAATGCAAAAAGAAAAATAAGCCTGTCAATCACTGATTCCACCGATTTTCCAAATCCTGCTTTGCTTTTTGGATTTGTTTGTTGAACCAGATATCATAACTTTCATTTCCATCATTTTGACTTTCATACTCTTCCCTCAATTCACGTTCTATATCTTGATTCAAATCATTCCACCCCTCAAGTCCCCAAAGATAGTACGCTTTTGCAAACGACTCTATAATTAAAGACTTATTCTCTGAGTATACACATGTCTTGGCAATGTTATAGTAAGATACTGCCGCCAGATTATGATAAGGTGGACATTGATTTAAAACATGCTGGAAATCCTTAATTGCCAAATCCCTAGCGGGAGGATTCATATCTGCATAAATGCTTCCCCTTAACTCATAAGCATTTAACAGATCATAATGATCCCGTACCTGCCATGCCTCTAAAAGTGTTATATTTTTATTTGCATATTTCAGTGCCTTTTCTATATCATAATCCATTAGAACCCATGACATTGAATGATATAATCCAGTATCTATAGTGACATATTGGTAATTTTTTTTATTCAATTCTAACGCTTTATTCATATAAAATTCAAATCGTTTTATATTACCAGCCAAGTAACATGCATTTGCCAACGACCTATAATTAAATATTGTTACAAACTGATTCGATCCTAATAACTTCTTTTCTCTATTTATCAAATTCTTTATATCTTTTATTTTTTTTTGATAATCCGACTCATGGATTCAAGATTTGATTCCATTACTAATTGTTTTAAAGAATCATTAGATTTTATTTCCAAAGCCTCATTCATATATTTTTCTGCAGAATTTAAATCCTCCTTATATCGCATTACTTCAGACAAATTTGATAAAATGCAAGCCTTATCTTCCTCTGACTGAGCAAGAGAAAGAGCTTCCTGAAAACAGTCATATGCTTTTTGAAAATTTCTTAAGCGCAAATATCCTACTCCTATATTGTTATTTACCTTTGCGTCCTGATTCGTTTTTTCAAGAGTATCTATTGCTCTTTTCAAGGAATCTCCATTTCCCTTCAATTGAATCATCAAATCTTTATTAGTCTCTTCTTCTGTCGCTTTTGACAACATCAGAATTCCATAATCATCCACTATGTACCACGTATCATCTGTAAGTTTGACTTCCTTTTACATCCTGTTATAAAAATTGCAATAATACAAGCAAGTAAAAGAATTTTTAAACACTTCATTTAGCTACTCTTTAAAGACTCCTTTATTAAAATAAAACCACCTTAATTTTTTACTCAACGATAAATTCATACCCAATATTATTGCTTCCACTGAACTTTCAAATCCCGCTCTGCTTTTTCAATTTGTTGTTTAAACCATATATCATAGCTTTCTTCTCCATTATTTTGGCGGTCATATTCCGCCCTTAATTCACGTTCTATATCCTCATTCATATCATTCCAGTCCTCTAATCCCCAAAGATAATAGGCTTTTGCATAGGACTCTGTTATAAGAGCTGCATTTTCTGAATAAACATACACCCTAGCCAGACCATAATAAGATATTGCTGCCAGACTGTTGTAAGGGGAACAATGATCCAAAACATATTGGTAATCTTTAATAGCAGAATCCCTATCCGGTATACTCATATTTGCATAGAGGTTTCCTCTTATTATATGTGAAATCATTAAATCGTAATGGTCAGGTGTCTGCCATTTTTCTAAAATGTTTATATCTTTATTTATGTAGTCCATGGCTTTATCCACTCCTTCCATGGTATCATCATACATCCTTGCCAAAGATTTATATAGATAAGCATCTACATCTACATACTGATATGTTTTTAAATTTAATTTTTTTGCCATATTCATATAATACTCACATCTTGACATATTATTATCATAATAACAGGCATACGCTAACATCTTATAATTAAAAATTCCTACAAATTGATTGGAACCTAACATACTCTTTTCTTTTTTAATTAGTTTTTTTATGTTTGCTAAGGCTCTAATATAATCTTCAGTTTCATATGATAACTTCATTGCTTCTATATTGGATTGAAGTACTAGGTCTCTTAATGAATCACTTACCTCCAACTTTAATGCTTCTTCAACATAACTTTCAGCTGATTTCACATCTTCCTTACATAACATAGTTTCGACTAAATTAGACAAAATGCAAGCCTTATCATCCTCTGATGAAGCCATTTTCAAAGCTTCTCGAAATTTCATATCTGCCTCTTCAAACATTCTTAAACGCAAATACCCAACTCCCAAAGCATTTTTTACTGTAACATCCTGTTCCATATTATCCAAAATATTTATTGCCTCTTTTACCGAATCTCCATTTCCTTTTAATTTGACCATTAAATCTTTAAAAGATTTATCATCATTTTTTTCACAAAGCATCAAAATAGAAGAATCATCTACTACATACCATGTATCATCTACTAATTTAAGTTCTTTTCTATTACAGCCAACGATAAACATAACAACAATGGCTAATAGCAAATATTTTAAATACCGCATGATATCTCCTTATCCTTTTAAATTCATTAAATCAAATGCCGACTTTGAACTTGCACCCTTGGGAAGTTCATCTTTAAAAGCCGTAATATCAAATGTGGCATTTGACGGGTTGCTGACTTGAGGTCCTGTATTAACCGTACACTGTTCCTTAAGTACTTTGTCAAATATCTTCCAAAACTTATCATTTCCATATTCTGTACATGTATCATACTTCAATTCAATCAATTTAGTTGATTTATCAAAACAAGGGTATATTCCTTTTCTCTTAACAATAGCCAATGATTCTTCTGGATACACAATTGCCTCTTGACATAATCTTCCATTATAGGGATAAAGGATTACATGATGATAATTGTATTGCCTTCTTGAAGATAAATACACAATAATATCGTAATATTCATTATCTCTAAGCCAAACCTCATCTTTACTAACCAATAATTTTGCTTTTGATTTCCCACTTTCAATGTTCTTTATATATTCAATAATTACATCTTTTATAGGTTCTTTCAATTCATTTGCTATTCTACCTTTTGTTTTAAATGAAGCCTCAGAAACAATATGATGTATGTAACTTCTTTCCCTCTCATAAAAACCATAATACATAAATTTGTTATAATCCGAACTTGTGCCCCCAAGTAAAACCACCCTGTGATTTCCTTTATTAGACTTCTGAAAATAAAATGTTGTATGAGTATATTCTATTGCATTGGCTAACCGTTGTAACATGTTGTTAAATAACTCCATGGCCTCTGCTAAATAAAACATACCTGCAGCTTTAGTACCTGACGGGATCTGTTTAGGTACTATTTCAATTTTAGTAGTTTCTATTTTATCTTTTCCATTTGAATATTGAACAGACTGATTGCTAAATACGGTGATTCCTTCTCTTGTATAATCTTCAATTTCAAAATGAATTCCCAGCAATGCCTTAGATAAACTAAACTCTACCTCAGTCATGGTATACTCCATGACTGTATACCAATCTTCACGCATTTTAATTTCTGCTGTGCCAAGAACGGATTCTCTATTTGGATTGTATATTATAAATGCAATATCATTTACTACAATTGCAGTTCTACCTTCCGTTATATATATGCGACTGGAGTTTTTCTTAGGTATAGTTTGACCAGAATTTGTTACTGTAATAATTCCTTGATTTTTCAAACAAACACAATAAGATTCCGTATTCACCACTGTAGCTTCCATTTTCAATGTGCTCTGATTCCAAATTCGCTTATTTTCGTTTCCATTAAGCCAAGGAGACAATTGTGGAACGCACTTCTTATTTGTTAATTCGCAGATTCCAAAGCCCCCAATATTCTCTAGCTTACTATCCTGAGTATTTATCTGAGGATTTCCCTGAAGGTATTGTCCATGATCCACAGGAAGGTTCAGCACCGCCTGTTTCTCCCCATTTGTACATTTAGTCAAAGCCCCCCTGACTACATATTCTTTTTGCTTCTTTTGAAGCATCTGACTATTTTCGATCCGTCCCATAGCTTCATTATTTTCCATTGTATCGCCTCCTGCAATTTAGGATTGTTCTTTATCTATATCCATGTCTGCGTATACTCAAAAATTATCCTATCGTTAAACGCTTTCCATCCTCGTCCAATATTTGGTCTCTATCCGCTATTTTTAAACGTGCCAATCATAGTTTCCACTGGTTTTCCAGATCTCCTTTAGCTCTTTCAATTTGTTTATTGAACCAAATTTCAAAACTATCGTCTACCTTATCTTGTCGATTATTATATATTTGCTTTAAAGCAGTTTCTATCTCATTATTTGAATCCTTCCACCCTTGTCTGTTCCAGATGTAATAAGCCTTCGAATATGATTCTATGGCTAATTCATCATCACTCGAATATTCATAAACATTTGCAATATTATAATAAGATACCGCAGCCAAATCATGATAGGGAGGACAGTATTTTAATATATATTGATAATCATCAAGTGCTTTTTCTTTGTCTTTTAAATTTAAAAATATATTTCCTCGTATCTCATGTAAATCCAACAGGTCATAGTGATCTTGTTTTTGCCATTTTTCTAAAATTTCTATACTTTTATTAGAATAATCCAAAGCTTTATTTAAATCATAAGCTGTATACATCAATGATATATTTTTGTATAAAATTGCATCAATATTAGTATATTGATAGGTCTTGTGATTTAACTCAAGCGCCTTATCTATATAAAACTGGCATTTTTTCATATTACCATCAAGATAACAAATATATGCCAAAGATTTATAGTTAAAAATACTTATAAGTTGATTTGAATTGCATATATTTCTCTCTTCTTTTAATAGTTTTTTTATCTCTAATCCTTTTTGAGGGCTATTAATATCTTCTGAAGAATCGGTTGCTATCATATTTGATTGCAATATTAACTTGTCGATTGAATCACTTACTTCCTGTTTTAAAGCCAATTCCATATATTTTTTAGCAGTATCAAAATCTCCATCATACATCTTAACTTCAGACATATTCGAAAGAATAAAAGCTTTTTCATCACTTGACTCTGCAAGATTAAGAGCCATTTGAAAGTTTTCATTTGCTTCTTTGAACTTCCTTAAACGTAAGTATGCCACACCCAAAGCATTATTAACATCTACAGATTGATCCATTTCCTGAAGAGTATTAATTGCCCCTATTATTGAATCCTCATTACCTTTCAATAATGTCATCAAAGACCTATACGATTCCTGTTCAGGGACTTTGCAGAGTATTAAAATAACATAATTATCTATTATATACCTTGTATCATCTATTAGTTTATCTTCCTTTTTGCTGCATACCGTTATTAAGATTATTGCAATTAAAGCAAGTAAAATATGTTTAAAATACCGCATTTCTAGTTCCTTTTCCCTTTCTTACCTGATAATATTCATTAAATCAAAAGCAGATTTAGGCTTTACTCATTCAGGAATTTCATCTTTTATAATTTCGTAATTAAATGTTGCATTAGATGGATCACTAATTTTTTTACTTGCATTATTTGAATACTGCTGTTTTAATACTTTATCAAAAATCTCCCAAAATTTTTTGTTCTCCCTCCTGTATCGTAAATGTGGTATGTATTAATTCAATTAATTTAACTCTCTTATCAAAAGGATATAATCCTTTTCGCTTTATAATTGCTAAGGATTCATCAGGATAAATGATAGGCATAAACTCTTGTCGATTATTATATATCTTCTTTAAAGTAGTTTCTCTCTATATGAATCGTTTCATCCTTGTCAATTCCAGATATAATAAGCCTTTGAATATGATTCTATGGCTAATTTCTTATCACTCGAATATCATAAACATTTGCAATATTGTAAAAGGAAACTGCGGCCAAATCATGATAAGGAGTACAGTATTTTAAAACATATTGATAATCTTCAAGTGCATTTTTTTTAATTCAAAAATATATTTATTTTTATGCTCTTATTCGAATAGTATAAGACTTTATTTAAATCGTAAGAGGTATACATCAATGATAAATTTTTATACAAAATTACGTCCAATTTCGTATAATGCTGAAGCATTCATCACATCTTTTATCTCATAATCTGCCCCCGAAAAACCAATTACCATAGCTTTCCATGCAATCGATTAATATATTTATTTAATTCTTTCTTTAATTTCTTGTCATTAATTACAAAAACCTTACTATCACTTTTTATTTCCTTCATTCCAACTGGAACAAAAGCCTCATCGGTCCTTTGAGGTACAATAATAAAATTATCGGCCGATTTTCCCACTCGCCCCCAGAAACTCCCTGACACAGGACAATTATCATAGCAAAGATAGATACGATAAAACTTAAATTCATCGTCCTTAATTCTTGCGGGGAAATCTGTAAATGTGGATTATTTGATGTTTTTACGATTGAGTTTATAGCTTTTTCATTTAAGAAATCATCCATAAGAAGTGGACTCAAAAGTTATAACACCTCCTGTGGTTTTGCCCTCCAATGGAATTTCATAGCCGTTTTTTATGAATAATTGGTCTCTATTGTCATTATCAGATACTGCTACTACACTATATTCTTTTTTTACATCGCCTTTTAACGAATGTAAAAAATATGCTACACTATTATCATCCCTTGCGAGCCACTTTCCCGTAACAAATATGAATTCAGACTGTTTATCTTCATCCATCAATGTATATGAACTTCCTGCCCATTCCACTGCCGCTATTGCTATATGGGTAGTTGGCAAAAAATATCCAAATTCATATTTGACCCATATAATCGCTAGTAAACAGAATGCTAAAATAATCAGACACACTCTTAATAGATGCTTATTTTTTTTCATTTTGTCTCATCTTTTATAATCTCCGTTCTAATCTCTCTTAACTCTTCTTCAACACAATCATATTATCTTTCATCCTAATACCTCCAATTTTCACTCCACTATTTCACAATTTATAAATAGCTTAAAAATGGTTTTTTGAATGATATCTTTGACACTCTAATCATATTTTTTATTTATAATCTTACTCAACTTCTTCTTTATTTTTTCATCTTTAATAAATGTTAAAGAAACTTTATCTTCCCCTGAAGAGATGGATTCAGTTGATTCTGTGTAAATAATCAGATTATCGCCTACCTCACATATCTTTCCAAAGTATTTTCCAGAGACAGGACAATCATTAAAGCAAAGGAAAATAGGATAACTATATTTTCTACTGATAAATACTTCTTTAGAAACAATAATATCTGGATATTTAGATAACTCTACAATAGTATTCATTATCTGTTTATCTAAAAAACCATTCCTCAAAATCCCCCCAGTTATCTCCCCATCAAGAGGAATTTCATATCCGTTTTTTATCCAAAGCTGTCGTTCCCCTTCTGGATCAGCCGTCACCAAAACGTTATATTCTTTATTCTTATCACCCTTTAATAAATATAAAATATCATATCTTTCACTACGTGCAACAGATTTGTCAATGCGATAAGCGTATTTAATATGCTCTTCTTCCTCATTAATATCAGTTGGATGATACTGATTTCCTTTCCATTCCACTGACACTTCAGCTATTTGTGTAACTGGTAAAAAATATCCTGTTCCCCATATAATCCAAAAGATAAACGTAAGACAAATAATTAGAAGTATCCCAACAGGTTTTATTAACTTTATCCTATTTATTATGCTCATTTATTATTTCTTCCCCCCTGTTTTCTTTTCTCTTCTCTTATTGTATTTAATTCCTCCTCAATGTAATCATACTGTTCATCATCCAAATATCCTTCAAACTCATACTCTACGATTTCATAATTGACAAATGGCTTAAATCTTCCTTCGAACTTCGTATAATGCTGAAGAGTGAACCATGCCCTCATCCCTGCTAAATCAGGAATCAGAATACCGGCATATCTTCTGGTATTTGACATATCTTCACCGCCCAATCCAAAATGGTCAAAGAATTCAAATCTCAAGATTCCTTTGTAATGATAATCCCCCTTCACTTTATAAGACTTTAAGATTACATTATTCCCCCACATAGCATGAATGGCTATAAAGAGTCCGGTAAACACATTTTCAAACCCGTAGTCCGGATAGTTTGCTTTTTTCTGAAGATACTCATTGATCTCAGCTATTGATAATTTATCTAAATTACCTTTTGCCTTACGCAGCTCATATTTCAATATTTTTTCTATCTGTCCTTTATACATTAAAGTCTGCTCGTGATTTTTAACCCGTGCAGTCAAAACATCATCATAAAAATCTGCACCATTGTTATAACGGAAATGATCTACCATCTTCTTCATCACATTTTTCATCCCAGAATCTGCCCATGAAAAATCATTGACCATTGTTTGGAATTCTTTAAATAATGTATCCTCATCTTCTTTTTCCTGGTATTTAAAGTAAGGATGAGATTTAAAATAATCAGGATCCACATTTTCATCTTCTTCCATACCATGCCCCCCAAGCAAAGTTTCCTTATCCACATCATTACTTCCCAAATCAGGATACCTTCCAATTAGAGTTTCAGGTCTGCGTTTACTTTCAAAAACAGTTCTGTCTTTAAATGTCTTCCACCCATATTTCTTTATCGGTAACTGCCCGCTACTGGCAAATGTCACAAAACCCGAATTACAGGAACACACTCCATAACTGCTCTGTTCCAGTACGGTCGCTTCCATATTCATTGTATTGATATCAAAAATTTTCTTCCGTACATTCCCATTCAACCATTTCTGAACTGCTGGTTTGCATGGCTTTTGTGTTTTACTACAAATTCCAAATGTTCCAATATTCATGTTTCTACTATCTCTCACCGTAATTAAAGGCTGACCTCCAACATAGCTTCCATGATCAATTGGTAAATTTAGTACACTCAGCTTTGACCCACAATCACATTGAATCTTCGCCCCACGAACCACATAAGAATCTTGAGGTGCCTTTGTCGAAACAATACTCACTTTACTTTCTTTTACTTCTCCCATTCATAAACCCCCTTACTATCATTTCTCTCTAGTCCAATGCTCCCCCCTACTCCTGTTCCGTAGCAGATTGAAATACCTGTTCCGAAATCTTCTTCCAATTATCTGAATCTCTATCCAGGCAATTAAAAACCCCATGAAGTGTACCTCCGTGAAACGTAATAATGCACATCATATTGTACATCTGCTCATCAATCCCATAACTTTTAAAATCAAACGTCCTGACTGTATTTCCCCCGGACGTTTTCTGCTCACCCTCCTCATAAAAAACAAAAGCCGGATTCGTTCTCGAAAGTACTGATTTGAGTTGGAGAACCAAGTCCTCCTCCTGATTAATATAGTTTTTTTTATCCAGCCAGTTAAACGCAAAATTAACATTGGTATTTAAACTGGTCTTAATAACTTCCGGTCTATTATCAGATGGGTATTTCATTTTCTTTATTTCCTCAGGCATATCAATAAAGGTTTCCGGAAGGTGAATACTAATTTTTTCCAGTATATTTACCGGTTGGAAATTTATGTACTCTTCTCCAATATAAACTCCCTGTTCCTTTATGCTTACCTCCTGGTTAATTCTCACCTGTTTTTTTAGTGCTGCAAGCTGTTCATCTTCGTATTCCATTTCACTTCTTCTCCTACTTTAATATCGTAATCATTTTTTCACTAATTACATTCCCGTTACAGACTTTATCTCCGTTGAAGCAGACAGCCTTATATGTCTGGCAGTCATTTTTATTTTTCCATCTCCTTCAATTGTCAGATTCTCTCCATCAAATCCTATTGATGATTTATCACGCAGCTTTATTGAAGCTTCCGATTTTACCATTTCTATATTGTCGCCTGATAGACCAATTGATGCATCTGACGTTTCAAAATACTTGTCTCCAGGCTCCTTATCCTTATTCTTCATATTATGCAGACATTGTATTACAATCCCCTGCCTTTCATCATGATTCATAAAATAGACCTCAACCTTGCTTCCCTTCTCAGGCATGGCATATAATGAATTTCCTGAATCCGGTCTCCATGGATAAAAATATTTTCCATCTTTTCCATCCATATCAAATTGTACCTGCACAGTTTCGTTGTGGGTTTTTTCCACTGTTCCTGATAAACTTAATCCAGTAAACCGTTCATTATAACAGGGTTTTGTCCCAAGATCTTTCTCGTTCGCAAGCCAATATACGAATTTAATATCCCCATGTTCAAGCATGAATTCCTTTTTATATACAACACATTTCCTTCCATTCAGCACCAGCCAGTCTCCCAGCAAATAGGATACCCTGCTTTCCAGACAATGAATTATTACTGCCCGTCCCTTTTCTCCATCCACATAGCTTTTCCTGATCTTTACCTCAGCAGTAGAACTACTCTCTTTTATTTCTTTCCCCTTGCGCATTCCAAACCAAAGATTTGGACGACCTGTTACGATATCCGGAATGATATAGCTATTTTGCAGACTGGCAAGTCTTTTTTCAAATTCCCATGCCGTTTCCTCATAGCAGATAACAGGTTTCTCCAGCTTTTTATCTCCTGTATTGCAAATTACACTTCCGTCTTCCATAGCACTTACAGTCTTTGCTGTTTCTGCATATGTCTGAGACGTATCTTGAAACGTGCAGCAAAGCTTCTTCTTATCCAGTTTTATGGATGCAGAGACTGCCGTTACCAAGGCGCGTAGCACTCCATGGGTATACTTTAAATCAATCTGTTCAATCTGACCACAAAATAAGGTCTCATCAGCCTCATTTTCCTTGTTCCCAGTCAGAATGAAACGAACCGTTCCATGAAGATAATCCTCAGAAAGAGTCTGACTGTCACCTTCTTTTCTTTTTACTATTCCTGACAAACGGACTCTTGCATGATCATTGATCTCCCGTATCATTGCAAGCTCCTGGATAAATTGAAATGGAATATCCGTCTCTATGGAAATCTTATCATTGATTCTTATATTCATCTTCCAGCCTCCCTATTGTAAATTGATTTTTCCGCCTTCAAAAGAGATTCCATCGGCCATTCTCATTATGGTTTCTCCCTGCTTCAGCACAATACTATTAGAAGCCGACAATTCTACACTAGCATTGGAACTGCTTATATTGATGTTATCAGAAGCGTGAATTAAAACAGAAGAATCACTGACAATACGAATTCCCTTCTGGTCAGAGAGTTCTACCGATAGTCCGTTGTTATTGGTAATAAGAATCTGCTCTGGTGTCATACGGATCTCTTTGCCTTCTTTATTTCTCCAAATCTTATTATCCGGCTCTGTTCTTATGCCATCTCCCTGATTTTCATGATATCCACTGACTGCATATGCATCTGCTTCATCAGAAACTGGTAAATATAAGCGTACCCTGTCTCCTGGCTCGGGCATGCAATACCAGCCTGCGCCATCTGGTGAAGAATAAACGGTCGAAAATGCAAACCACCGATGCCCGCTCTGTTGATTTTCATCTCCATGGATAGAAAGCTTCACCCGTTCGTCTTTTACTTTTTCTACCGTTCCCGATAATGACAGACCAATCATTTCCTCATTGTAGGATCTGGATACTTTCATACCATTTCTGGTCCTTAGATCATATCTATGATACAGTTCGCTTCCCTTCCATTTAGTCTCGATACCGAATATATACAAGCTCATCCCGCAAAATGACACCTGACTTCCCAGTTCACAATAATCTCTGCTCTCTACAATATAGCTGACCTCCTTCAAGCTGCCGCTTCCGTCTCTTTCACGGTCATAGTCACCGGAATTCCTCCGAACTGTATAATCTTCTTTGCTGAATTCAATATTTGCTTTTTTCTCCGGAAGCCCCAAAAAATATTTTGCTCCCTTTACCTTGCAAGAGGGAACCATTACCGTATTTAATTGACTTGCATTGCGTTTTAAAAATTCCCAGTCTGTCTCTTCGTATTGCAGTGTAAACCCATGCAAAGAGACGCCTTTTCCTTCTGTAACGATCACACCAGCGTGGGGATAGTTCTCATTGCAGATTTCAGCTAGTTCCTTATATGTATAGCCTTCCCTCTGGAAGCTTCTAAGATGCTTTTTATAATCCATCAGCTTTGTACCTGTAAACAGCTCCAGCTCCATAACGCAGCCTTCTCCTTGAGACTGGATATTAAGTTCCGTAACCACTCCGTAAAATAGAATGTTCTCCTCATCTTTGTCGTTATAGGTCAAAACCTGTACCCAGGTCTCCTCACTTGCGCGTTTGATGTATTCGTCCTTTTTCTCTGCCCGAATCACCCCTCTGACCTTCACATACCCGTGCTGATTAACTTCCTGGATTCCTTTATAATCCAAGATAGAAATCATTTCAAATGGTTTTATTGCTATCCTTTTCTCTCCCATGTTTCATTATACCTCCTTCAGTTCAATTTCATCCAGGGAGATTCCCTGGACGTTACGTCTTAAAATACTTTCTGCAAAATCAAGATTAATAACTATTTTTTTTTGTTCTTTCAATTTCATTATAAAAATATTTCTATATTTTAAGGGAATTCCAGAATTTCCCCTTATTACAGCACATCTCCTTCGCTCCAAAGTTTCCATTTCTCCTGACACCTCTGGCAGAATTATTAAAAAATAACGTTCTATTTTTCCTCTGGCAGAATCCACCATCACCACATCCTTTGCCATAATTTCGTCTCCATACATATCAATTACAGATTTGACCATTTCTGACATCAATAAATATGGCGAAATAAAAATTGCTGGAAATATAGTATCTTTAGTTGTTGAAATCGAAATAATATTTCTTTCTGGAACTATATGAAAATGCTCTTTACATACTAAGGATGGTGAAAATGTTTCTTTCCACTTTTCTATTAAGGGTCCATCACAAAATTCTTTATCCGGTTCAAGAATAAAATATTTCATCGCTACCTCCACACCTTAACCATAGTCTGTTTTTAAAACAACACAACCTGATCAAACTCCATTGTCTCCTCCACATCAATAATACCAAAATGATATTCCCAGAATAGAAATACCTGATAATTGACCGGAAGAAACATATCCTGCAGGAATTCCAGCCGTTCCCGTTCTGCCTCCGTCTCCTTCAGCCCTACATACACCAGCACCTGCCGTGCAGCTTCGTTATTGGCATAAACCATGGAATCCGGATACATGTACCTCATAACTTCCCTAAACAGATAGATAGAGCTCCCGCACTGATATAATTTTAAAATCAATCTCAGCAGTTGCCGAAGCTTTTCCTTTTCAAACTGCTCAGCCACCCGGGCTGCCTGACTTCCACATACTCCCTCTAACAAATCCCTTAGCAGAAAGCGCAGGGCATATTCCTGTTTGGAAAGTCCCTGGCGCAAATCCAGTTGTACCAGGTATTGCATGGCAGTATCAAAAAAGATGTTTCTTGCCGTTTCAAAACCTGCCAGATTGATATCAAACATTTCTGAAAACTCTCTTGAGAATCGGTACAGGGGGTTTATTTCCACCCTTTTTTCTTCCAGACTCTTGCTGTTAATTGTCTCCAGCGTCACCTCTGTATACGGACTTCCGTTACTCACTGGTACGTACCTGATTTCTTCCCGCCTTATACCTGCCCGATCTGCAGCAAGCGCGGCTTCCCATGCATAATTCATACCATCACTCCCTCGCAGCGGTATTCGCTGATTTCTAACTGGATCTGAGATATTACAAACCGGACCATGCTGTCATTTAGATAATGGCCGGGTTCCTTTTCTCTGAATTTTAAGAGCAATATCTTTCGGCTTTCCATTGGAAACAGTTCATCCCGTACAAACCAGTTCAGCCCTTCCACAGTCGGATAATCCTTTACATTTGAGCAGATTTCATAACCCACAACTTCAATATAATCACGAATATCCAATTCCATGATTCTTCGGAACAGATCTGTTTTCGTCATCAGCTGTGCCCGGCTGTTTTCCGCATACCGGCGGATAAACGAATCATTTTTATGATTCGATACCAAGGGTTCCTTGTAATCCAGAGAACGCATTGTTTCTTTTTGTATGATATGAAGGGCTTTCCAGTTTTCAAATGTTTCCTTATCAGATTTAATCACAATCTTATTTTTTTCATGCCGTATTTCCAGGATATCATCACTGGATTCAATTAAGTATCCATCTCCTTCCTCTTTGTCCTCCAGCGTGAATTCATGCTCATAATAGATTCCATTGATGCTGGGAACCATGAAGTCCGCACTGTCAAACTTTACCCATTCCATATTCCAGAGAGGAATCAGATCGTAACAGACAAACTCTTTAAACTCTCCAAAGGCAATCTCTATATTTTCAGGAAAAATTGGAATGTTTTCTTTTTCCAAACCTTCTATACAGATAAAAACATCATAAAATTTGTCCAAATATGCTGTGTTGATGGTTTCCCAGGGGATATGATTATCCTGAAATACCTGATATAACCGTTCCATAATATCCCGGTAACGCTTTGCGGGTTGTATATAAAACCTGGCTTCCTTGTTTCCTGCATCAACCTTCAAAATGCCATTAAAGCTTTCAGAACCTTCAAATCTTCTTCGTCCCTGTTCATTTATCTCTAAAAAAATACTCCCAATCCAGACACGATTCTCTTTGGAAAGACATTCTGCCAGTTTCTCTTTTTTTAAATCTGTTTCGTCAACCGGGTACAGAGTATTGTTTGTCGGATCATAATGATTCCGATTTACGATAGTCATAACCGTTTCATACTGGTTCGCTCCGATTTCCAGTTCTTCATATATTCGCTTTTCCAGTTGAAGGTACTTGTCCTCTGTACAGTGAATAAGTTTTCCCAACCCCTCCGCTAGTATTTTTTTTGCAAATTGCCGCTCATCTAAATCATTGATTTCCCTTAGCCGTTCCTCTATATACCTTTCAAAATCAAAGGGATATTCCAAGATGGCGGATAAATTGTTATCCCTCCAATCTTCCATGTGCTCCTCCTTGCTTAATAATTCTATTTTACATTTATTTTATTCTCCCGGTCCAATAGCCTTAGTTTCCTTAACCGCAGTCTTCTCTTTTTCTGTATTTTCCCCTTCCGACTGCTTTTTCTGGTTTTTTTCCTCTTTAAGCTCTGCTTCCCTGCTTTCTTTTTCCGCTTTATCCTGATCCATTGCCGTCTCCAGAATCTCAATCAGACCGTCTACTTCCTCAACCTTATCATCCAATTTCAATTCTTTATAAATACTCTTTGCAAACAGATACTGTTTTTTTGCCTCCAATCGGTTTCCAGCAGTTTCTTCCTCCCTGCCAGCATCCACATATTCCTGCGCCTGGGCCTTTTTCTGTTCATTTTCTTCAGCTTTGCTGTCACTGGAAGCGATCTTCACCTGTATTAATTCACCATGAACATCGTCTTTCAACTGCTGATATTTCTCCAATGCCATAGCATAGTAAGCTTTTGCACCCTGGTAATCTGCGTCGGCAAATGCCTTATCACCCTCTGCAGCAAGCTGGGCAGCTCCTGTTTCATCCGATGCTTTATCCTTTGCCTGTTTTGTATCTGCTTCCTCTGCCTTATCCCGTTTAGTGTACATAGCTTCCAGCGCATCCATGGCTTCCTTACGCCCTTTTTCGAAATAGGACCGTGTAGCCAGATTCTTTGCCTGTAAATACTTTTCTTCTGCTCTTTTATAATCTCCCTGTGAGACCAGAGTATCTCCTAATTGAATATAATCAAATACCGAGAGATAATCCGTAATTCTTCCCAGCTGTTTGTCTATGTACTCATCTGCTATCCTGTCTGCATATCTGGACCGCTCTTTTGCCTTTACATAAGCTGTCTGAGCATCCTCGTATTTCTCACCACTGTAAGCATCTTCCGCAGTGTTGATTGCTTCAATCAGCTTCTGATAATCAGTAAATTCCCGAACCTGCTTCTTATCCCGAAGCTTTTCTGCCAGTTTCACTGCCTCCTTACACTCTTCTTCTGCTTTTACAAAATTATTATCCTGTATGTATTCGATGGTATTCGTGTACCTTCGCTCCATATCTTCTTTATACTTCTGCTTCATATAATGAAACAGCCATAAGGCCAGACTGATCACTAAAATAATGACAATGGATATAATTGCGATAGTAATAATCTTTTTTGTACGGCTTTTTTTATCAGGATCTAAAAATACCTTGTCTATAAAAATGGCAGCGAATGTATAGTTATCCAGATTCTCGGGCTGTCTGGACAGCAAAAGATCCTCTACATTGTTCAGGCACTCCTGCGGATCCCCTTTCGCCTCAGAGAATACGTCATCTAATTCACCGCTGTCTAGATTTTCCCAAATTCCTCTAGTATAGAATGCCAGGATATCTCCGTTAATCAACTTTTTCTTCTTTGATACAAATGATTTTAAACCTTTTCCAATTCCTAAATAGGAATATAAATTATTTCGTTCTTCATGACGGGAGAGAACATCCTCCGTAAGCTTCTTCTCCTTTACCAGCTCTGTACCCAGAGACATATCCTGGGTGGATTCAAGCACAGAACCATCCCGGTAAAGGCGCAGTCTGGTGTTGCCCACATGACCATAACGTACCTTTGCATAGTCGGTAACAATTACCGTAACAGAAGCTTTTAGACGCTCCCGGCAATCTGCCGTAAAGAGCGCCTGATTTGCTTCTTCCAGGTAGGATAGTACTGCTCGCTTTGTCATAGACGGGTGCGCCTGGAAAGCCAGGATAATGCTCTGTGTTGCCAGCCTGGCACTCTCTGCATCAGGCAGGTCATTCAATCCATCCGCTATCACATAACAGGCATACTGTTCCAGCTCCACAAAAGCGAAATAATCATTATTTTTTAATTCAGAACCCGCTTCTGATATAAATGCCGTCTTGAATGTACTGTTTTGTTTTCTCATCCCATAGTCTCCTTCTGGTCCTTTCTCCGTCAGCGTATCTGCAACACTACCACCGCTGCATTATCCTTATCTTCTTCCTGACTTTTATTAACCAGTTCAATTATTTTATAAGCTTTTTCCTGACAGCTTCCTCCCTGCTCCAGACAATCTTCGATATCTTTCCATCTGGCTGTTTCATAGAGACCATCTGTCATGAGAAGCACATATTCACCGCCGTAAAGGGTAATGGGCGTATCAAAAAATTCCACAGCCCGAAATCCATCCTGCCCCACGTAATTATACAGCCTGTGATGATCCAGAAGACTGACTGCTTCCTGCCTTGTCAGCTTACCTTCCTCGTACTTCTGCTTTGCCAGAACATTAATCGTATGTCCCGATGTCACAGGAACCAGCTCTTTGTTCCGATAAACCGCAGCTTTTACATTGCCAACAGCGGCATAATAAAGCTTACGCTCTTTTATCATGACTGCTGCCACAGAAGCGCAGCCCTGGTTTTCCTCTAATTGATTTAATATTTCGCGGTTAGCTCCATGAAATGCCTTGCGAAAGGAATACTGGGGATTATAGAAAGCATTTTTATCCTCAAACATATCCAAAAATGTCTGAACAGATGTCCGTGCGGCAATTTTGCCGCCAAAATGTTTTCCCATGCCGTCTGCAAGAACCGCCATTGACCCCTCTGTTGTTTCGGTCATTCCGTATTCATCTTCCTGTACCTCCCGGTCACCGATGGTTTTGGAAGCTCCGCTTTCACAGCTTAACCGCCTTCTTCCGGATCTGCTCCGGAAATTAATAACTTCCAGTCTGATGCGCAGAATCATTAGTACTGTTCCTGCAAGCCCCAGAAAAAGAAGAATTGATTCGGGAATTGTCATGATTTCCCTCCATTCTGTTATATTCATATTCAGGAATCTTTTTCACCTGCAACCCTATTGCTTTGATTCTGGATTGCTTTCCTTATCTTCCCACATAAAGTTTTCTCCGCAGAATGGCTGGAATGCAAACTTGCTCTCTCCCATCTCAATTACGTCATAAGCACTTAGTACTGTCGGGGTATAAACTGCTGCATCATTATGATATACAAGGCCATTGCTATCACCTGGTAGTAATACCGTCTCTTTTTTCTTTGGATCAAAGACGATGACACCGTGATTACGCCGGGATATCTTGTTGTCTCCCAGCACCTGGATATCCATATCATCTGCACGTCCAACAAAATTTTTGCCAGATTTTATCTTATAATCCTTTCCCTGCCTTGGACCGGAAATACAGACCAGCCAGCCGCATACAGGAGATGTTTCCTGTGCAAATAAAAGTTCCTCTAATTCTTCCTCATTCTTTCCGCCTGCCTCTTTTTTCTCCTTTGTAGCTGTTTCAATGTTGCAATAAGGACATACTGTCCCATATCTTCTAGATGAAAATAAATGCCCATTCTGGCACCGAATTAGATTACCGCTCATATTTTTAAGCTCCTTTTCTTCATATCGTATTATTTTAATAGAAAACCGGCCGAACCGTAATTGGATCGCCCACTATTACCTTAAAAGAAGTCTGTTTAACCCCACGTACAGATAATCTCCTTTTTCAATCCGGCAAGGAGTATCTGCAGAAAGCTTATAAACTCTCCCGTCTTCCGCCTTTTTTACGCTGATTCCATTTGCGCTTCCAAGATCTTCCACATACCAGTTTCCAGTGGAATAATTTAATACTGCATGTTCAATGTCTACCATACTGGCATAAGAACTCTTTCCAAGATCAATGTCTACCTGATTTTCTCTCACATCACGGCCAATAACCATGGCCATCTTTCCGTACAAATCCCATGCCATTAACTCTGTCTCTTCTTCACTGAGAAGCACAATTTCTGTAATTAATTCTGATTCTGTCGGCAGACCAAGCCTTAAATGTCCCACTGCATGCTTGTTTTCTTCTGTATCACTTACAGCCAGAACCAGAAATAAAATCAGCAAAATAACTGCTGCTGCCATAATGATTCCTCTTCCCCGTATCTGATCCGGATAGATTAAAACAATTCCCAGAACAGTCGTACAAACAGCGGCAATAATTAAATCAATTCCCCGCTTTTTCATTCTTTCATTCCCTCCCCTTCTATTTCTTAATACCCATATATCTTTCAAACATATCCGTCGCATCCAGCGGATTTGTCCTTTTTTTCTTATTTGGATTCATCTTATCTTCATCAACCTTCCCGTCCTTGGGATTAAAACCAAAGAATTGTGCAAACTGTTCCTCCATATTGGAAAAATTGATGTCAGCAGGAGATGCGGTATTTCCGCGTGAAGCTTTGTTTGCTTTTCCTGCTTTTTCTCCCTGAACATCTTTTTCAAGGGTTTTGTCATATGCTTTCCGTTTTTCCTGATCTTCCAGGGTGGCATATGCTTCCGATACCTCTATAAACCGTTCCTCTGCTTCTTTATTTCCCGGATTTGCATCCGGATGATATTTTTTAGACAGTTTTCTATATGCTTTCTTTATCTCATCCTCTGACGCAGACTGGGAGACTCCCAGCACACTGTATAAATCCTTCATCTGCTCCGCCTTGTCTCCCGGCACGGTCAACGTTTACCGGGGGTGTTTTCTTTATTTTCTAGCTTTCCTCTTTATCTGGAAAAAGGGCGCGCCCGGATTTCTCCGGACACACCCTGCGCTCCTGCTTATGCGGCCGGATAGCCACCTTCCACTGTAATGAGGCCTAACTTATCTTTCTTCTGCTTAATCGTTAATGTGAATGTTCCTGTTCCTTCCACATCTCCGAATTCTTCCTTATAATCAATGACAAAGGAGTTGGGGAAATAATACTTTCTTTCCATGATTCCAGCTGCTACATGCTCGATGGTTACCTTGCGGTAGCAATCTGCTTTCTCTGCCGGAACGGCTGACCATAAAGCCAGCTTTCTGGTGCTGTCAAAGGGATCTCCGTCAACTGCGGTTAAGATCCTTCCGGTGATAACCAGGGTGCTTCCCACATCCTTGGTTCTTGCGTTGGAATCCAGCGGAATATCTGTGGTAAATTTCACGCTGCGTACGCATTCTTTTGCAATCTCAAAGCTTTCCATTCCTTCTACTGTTACTCTGTATGACATGTCTTAAATCCTCCTTTCATTCCTCCGTTATTCGCCGCCGAAGCCGCCTTCAATCTTAGTAACTGCGTTCTCATCCTTCTTCTGCTTCATGTGAATATAGAAGGTTCCTACGCCGCTCTCATCATCAACTTCCTCGCTGTACTCCATAACAAATGCATTGGGAAGGGTGAACTGGCGTACTACCTGACTGGCAGATACAACTGTAATCTCTGCACTACGGTAGCAGTCTGACTTCTCAGATGGTACCTGGGCCCACTGGGCAAGTCCTAAAGTCGGATCATTTCCTTCTCCTCCCAGTTTGTACAGCATCTTTCCCCATACCTTAACTGTAAGGCCATAATCTGTTGCTCTTGCGTTAGAGTCCGCTGAGGAAATGGAGTCAAAATCTACTTTTGAAATGCTCCGCTCGTCAAAAACGATATCCTCTGGTCCTCCGGTGATTTTCATACGAAATCCCATGCTTACTTCCTCCTTTTCTTTTGAAAAATATATGCTTCAAAGGCATTTATGCCTTATTCGCCGATAATCGGTTAATCTCTACTTCTAAGTTCTTCACATTACCATTGAAGGTAATGTCCAACGTACAGTAGCCTGTTTCTTCGTTAATACTGCAGCTGATGTCATCTCCTGCTCCGAGAACTCCGTTAAGATATTCTCTTCTGGACAGCCACTGACTCTTCTGGCTGTTTGGATTATTGGAAAAGAACTGGACAATAGAATCTTCTTTAAAGTCTCCTGTTCCGTGCCGCATAACCCGTTCGATATAGGTAGTAACCTGTGTTTTATAGATAGGCTCAAACATGGAACCATCAGACATTAAGTTCCTTGCTTTATAAACCATAATTTTTGTGATGTTAGTTCCTTTGTAAGAAGCATTTTCTGAACTGAAAATGAATCCAAAATTTTTCCGGTTGATATCATTCTTAATGGAATTGGTAAATCCGGTGATTTCCTTTGCCATGGTGGTACAGGCAATCAGGGAATGGTCATCTGCTTCAATATCAAATCTGACTCCCGGCAGTTCCATATCTAATCTGACACCAGGTCCGAATTTTGATTTTAAATATTCCGGACACTGACAGGCAGCTACTACTCCTGCAGCTACATACGCTGCTCCAACGTAAACACCATCGATCCAAAGTTTCATGATGTCTTCTTTTTCCTTGGAAAGCTCTGCTGTCTGGTTTTCACTCACAACCATACGGCTGTCTAAAACAACCCCTGATTTGTCCTTGGGAATGATTGTGTAGTTTGGCAGACATGGGATTGCAAATTCACTGAATTCTTTTCCCATAAGTGCCGCACAGCGGTCCTCGTATCTGGTGATACCTTCCGTTGCCAAAGCATTAAACGTGGTGCTGTCATCTGCCTCGTAGGAGAAGAAGCACTGAACCTTATAATCCTTGAACACATCCAGCAGACGGATTAATGATTCCACACTGTTGGTATCATTCTTCTCTGCCTTGGAATTTCCTTTAAATCGTTCTCTGGTCAGCTTCATCTTACTGTTCTGATCCAGGGATACGTTTGGTACTACTGCGTACCAGACTGTATTGGTAAAGTCATTTTTTGCGTTAACAGTGGTTAAATAGGTAATCAGCCTTGGGATATTGCTGCTCTTTGCCAGCATCTCATTGGATACGTTGGTTACAAGCATGGAAGGACGCATTCCTTTTAACTTTTTGGGATACTGTTCGAAATAACACCAGATACCAAGCAGTCTTTCAATAAGAGGTTTTACCGTTTTGATAAAGGCATCCTTTGATTCCTTATAGAATTCCAGATAGGAATTGTAGTTGGAAACCTCTGTTGCTATGTCAATACTGCTCTCCATGGTAGAGGACAGCGGGCAGAAGGTTCTTGCAACAAGTGCACCAACATAATCATTGCTCTCCTCATTTAAAGCCTGGTAATCATCCTTTAACGCTTCGATCAGACCGGTATTTACATTGTCATCAATCGTGGTTAAAGCCGTTGTTTCAACCTTGGGAGCCTCCAAGACACGAAGTTCTCCCTGATCACCCATGCTTAATACACCTAATGCAAGAGGGGTATTGTCCTTTTTATCTCCTCCGTCTCCTAACAGGAGTCTGGTTTTGATATCTTCGATTGCCAGGGGGAGGAGCGCCATGACGTTGTTATAATTGGCGCTTGCCTCCTCAAACATAACATTTAATTTGTCGCCTAAATCTCTCTTCTTAGGATCCTCTTCATCCAGCTTTGCGTATTCCCCATATGTATACTGCAGTTCTTTTCGGTTCTGCTTGATTGCATCCATGACTTTTTTGGGAGAAATCATATCTGTAAGTTTCTCAAATTTGAAATCTACATTAATGGTCCCCTCGGAACGCTTTGTCTCCACCATAGACATAAGCATTCCCATAAATTCATTCTGGCGGTTTAACGGTATTTCTGTAAGCATTTCATCAGGCACCTGTTCCGGCTTATCCAGCTGATAAGCAACCCTCTGATTATTGGCATTGTAGTAACAATAGACTGTCGGTGCGAATTTTTCCAAAAGTTCATCGAAACTGCGGACCATTAAGTGATCGTTAATTTCCTTGATCTTGTCATCAGATAAACTCTCCACTCCCCTGACATCTCCAACAAGGGTTAACAAATCCAGTTTTTCCGGATTAATGACCTCCATTAACAGAGTCCGGTTGGTCTGCTTTATTACATTTCCCATATTGCTTATTCCTCCTTTGTTATCTATCTGAAAGGATGTTGCTATGATTTCCTCTCACTTGGCTTTAGGTTTTTATAATGAATTTCCATCTCAGTGGATTCATCTTCAAAAGTAATTGTGATTTTCTCGTTGTAAAACACAGGATATCCCATGCCCTTTTTTAAAATTTCCATTCCTCTCAGTACTGTGCACCGTTCGGACTGATCCATAATAATTACAGAATGATCGGGTCCTGGGTAGATAATGATGTCCTCTTCCCCGATTCTTCCAAGTTTTATTTTGCAGGAAGCAAGAATCTGTCCAAGTGTCATTCGGCCGCTGTTTCTTCCAAACAGATGATAAGTCTGAGGCGGTACATCTCGCCCGTCTGCAGTTCTTACCACGTAAATACTGAATTTACCGGAGTAGGTACAGGCCTTGGTCTTCATCTTGACTGGTTCTTTTGAAGAAGGGGACTGGGACACATAGATCACTGCTGCATTCTTTTTCCTGTACCACCAAAGCAGGATTAAAACGACTACCAGTGCAAGCGCTCCCAGTATTGCCCATAAAGGGCGGTAATCCGGTTCGGGCTCTGGTATGGGATCTGGTGGTGGCGCCAGCTGTTCCGTCAATGGTTGTTCCATCACATATCGCTCCGAAAACATACTGGTATCGACCTCAACTGATACTTCATTAATCCCATCAATAGGTAAAGAATAAGGTATAAGACCTCCGCTTATAGTACCGGTTTCCCAAACGCCATTGATACAAAAAGGTACCGACTGTCCTTCATAATAAGGAGTGTTCCAGAGGTTTTGATTTTTACCTCCAGTATCTGTAAGAGATAATTCTAAGTCTGCATAGTGCCTGTAGACCAGTGGTAATTTTGTTTTATTTTTCTCTTCGCTTGCTGCATCAGGTAAAACTTCTTCTCTTCTGTAATTAATATTGACCACTGGTCTGGCTGTGTATTCCACAGTCAGATAGGCTTCCACACCAGAAAGCTCCGGTGTCTGAAAACGGACATCAACCGCGTCAGATGCTGGTCTGGTCATCTCAATAACTGCAAAGTTCCGGCCGCTTGTAATCTGTCCTTGATCAGCCGTGTAATCTGCTGTCACGTTCTGAATTCCCTGTCCGGAGGTCAGCACTACTTTTACACGCTCTGCTCCCTGAGAAGGAAGTTCAACATGAAGGCTTCCGCCATTCCCATCTGTAACTCCTACCGACCTTTTTGGAAGATTCATTCGATCATAAAGGATACGGTTCATGATCTGTACCAGATTTCCGGATTGACCCTGCCAGTAAATGGCACCATCGGTCATCTCAGCGCCATCGAAAATATGCATATTGGGATCATTTAATTCACTGCCTACTGCAACAATATAAATCTTTATTCCCGCATCTTTTGCTTTTTTAATAGTTTCAGAATATAAGGCGCGTGATGATTCCTTTGCCTGTTTATCTGGCATATCGATTTCTCCGTCAGTCACCATGACAATACTGCGATCCACATTCTCCTCTGCGGAAAAGAGGCCTACTGCCTGATTCAGTCCTTCTCCTGCATTGGTATAGCCTTTATATATAACAGAGGAAAGCTGTGTACCCATGGGGTCTGCCCCACCACTTAAAGGAACAATCGTCTGAATTCCTGTATTGTAGGCTACAAGTCCAGACTTATAATTTGATGGAAGACTGCAGACTGCCTGACGTATTGCATCAATAGCAAAGCGGCTTTTATCATTAGAGTTCATAGAACCACTGGTATCCAGAAGAAATACTATTTCACCATTCTTTGCAGGCTGCCCATGGTATTCTTCAGCTGCCAGAGTATCCTGTCTGATCGGCAGCAACAGCATCATAACCCCGATAAACAGAAAAATCCTTTTTAAATTCTTCATCTCACCCCTCCTGACAAAGATTTGGTTAACATTTTGAACCTCCATACCTTTGTCTCATTTTTGTTAGTTACATTATAATACAAAAATCACCAAAAAAACCGTTCATGTAATTTTTAGCGCGCTACATGTAATATTTGGTAAAATGCTGTCGTATTTTTCCCTCGATTCGACATATTTCGACACGAATCACCTGGTCTTTCATCAACTCAGAGGCGAAATCAGACTATCAATATCTGGATTTTTCATATAATCAGCAGGCATGATTCCTGCACACCTGTAATCAAAACCAAGTAGCGAAGAAAGCTCACCGCCAAGCTCCCTGATAAACCATCTGTTCTCATATTTCACGGTATCAATACAAATAATATAGCGGGCACCATTTAGTTCAAACACAGCCGCGATGCTTTCTGTGTCATCTGCACCATAAGCTTTCATCCTCCTGCGTCTTATATCCTGAAAATTACTTGATCCATAAGTCTCTGATAATTTTTCCGGACTAATATATCCCAGAATTTTTAAGGAACTAGTATTCAAACGTTTCTGCAATTCTGACAACGCGAAAGATACATCCAAGTCTTCCTTCTGAACCAGATCAGCTGTATCTATTTCCGAAAAGACACCCAATGCATTGTATTGTTCTAATAAGTTCCACCGAATGTCATTTTTTCTGCTTTCAATATTCAAATCCCTGGTAAAATCAGTTACGGCTGGAAAATTGAATTCCTGCTGCATAAAAATATATCCCCCGCTGCTTTCCAGTCTGGTCCGAAAATCAAAATGATCCACGTAGCTCTCCACTGCAAATGTTCCAATCATCTTGTCCTGTTCATTGGCTGCAAGATATTCCAGGTATCTTCTGACCGCCATCTGAGACGAATCAAAGCCTCCGGCTTCCTCGTTAGTGACAGCAGACCCTAATGCCCCATGCTCCGTTTCTGCCTCTAATAAGTTTTTTGAAAAATCAGGCACCATTTGTTTCAGAATCTGCTCATCCGCTGTTTCTAACGAGAGTGTCCCTACCTCATTTCTATCCATTCCTGACATATTGGCAAAGATTCCGCCTAACTGGCGATTAAACCACCGGCCATCCTTTCTTATTACATCAAAAATCAAAAGGAATTTTCTGCCGTCCACCTCAACAGCGGCAACACAGCTTACCATCTTATCCCCACCATACCGTTTCGCTATTTTGATTAAATTTTCCTGATGTTTTTGATTCGTGTAAGCATCATCTAAATCTCCGGGGTCAACAAATCCCGCCAGCTTCACTGATTTAAGATCCACAGCCTTTATACCGCTCTCCAGATTATCTACAAATACTTTTACCTCCGCTGGGTTTTTTAGACTCACAGGTCCTTCCTCACCCAAATCAAGCCCGCAAAGAATTGCATATTGACGCATAATATCATCTATTTCCATACTTTCTGAAAAGGTATCTGTCATGTACTTTAAATTACTCTCCCTAAGCCCTGTTAAATAACCCTTTACTGCACCCTCCGGTGAATCAAATCCAGGCTGTACAGTTGCCTGGGATGTATTTGTAACCCCCCCCTGCAAAGGTAATTGAGGCTGCATCTGTGAAATAACCTTTTTCCCTTCTAAAAGCTCAGAACTCTCCTGCGTAGAACAGGCACACACAGATCCAGATACCAGTATTGCTGCTGCAACAGCTAAAACAAATTTGCCACGTTTAATTATTTTCATACGCCCCCCTTAAATTTATGACTTTCGGTTACATTATAATACATTAATTGACAAAAAAAGCATTCATGTAATTTTTAGCGCCCTACATGTAATTTTTGGTAATTAAAGGGCCTGTTTTGAGTCGGATTAGGGTCGGTTTGAGTCTGATTAGGGTCGGATTAGGTCGGATTATAAGAATACAAAAATACAAAAAAAGAAAAGCAGCTATTAACTGCTCTTCTCTGCACTAGACCTCATCCTGCTTTCCATTCCACATAAACAATAACACGGCACAGATCCTAACCATATAAGGCACCATCCATTTATTAAAAATGGTAAATGCAGGTGTTGGTGCGGTCATCTGGCTGAAAAATCCATAGGAATCCATATCCGACATAAAGATTTGATAGCCCTGCCACTCTTTAAAAGAGTAAAAACCAGCTAAACCAATTGTTATGACCGCTCCTGCAGCAAAGTGCATGAAACTGCATTGATCTACGCATATAGCATGGTTTTTGTTTTTCACAGACATTCTCATTACAATTATTACCGTAGAAAATATGATAACTATTCTAATCGCCATTATCATCGTGATAGCTACGGGATATGATTCAATATAGGTTGAAAAAAGGATATTAAAAATATATATTATTATTTTCTCCAGAATGACTCCTATAATAAGATATAAATATAGAGCCTTTTTATATCCCTGCCACTCACCGTCTCTTTTTGATCTCCAGTCTGATAAAATTAATAACAGGATAAGCACTTCTCCATATATAACAGCTATCTCCAAAAGAGACTGAATCAAATAGTGAACAGGGGGAGGAAGCGGCGGAAATAATATAATAACATCCCAAAATATGCGGCTAATAAACCTGCATTTTCCTTCCAACCAGACGATTGCCCCCATTAATATCATAATAAAGTAATATT
>SVDT01000010.1 GCA_015057775.1 Paenibacillaceae bacterium
GGTCATATCGTATGCTTCCAGAAGTCCGAATTCTTTCTTAATGGAATGACCCACTTCGTAAACCGACATATTGCTGCCTTCATTGGTTACCTGGGTTGTCATGACCACGGTTTTCCCAAGAGAAATCCATTTTTCAATGGCCTTATAAAAATCACCGGTATCATAGGAAGGGAGACCGCCTACACCAAAGGATTCTATAATAACTGCATCGTAATGCTCTGCCATATAATCCAGAACATCCGCACCCATGGATGGAATCAGCTTTAAAAGTGCCACGTTAAAATTCAGCTTATGAAAAAACAGGGGACTTGCAAAGCGGTTATTTTTTTTATCATCCAGATAAAAGATTACATGTCCATCCTGAATTGTAGCGATATAGGGAAAATTAATGCTGGAAAATGCGTTGTAGCTTTTGGTCCGTTCCTTTTTCCCCCTTGTACCGGAAATTACTTTTCCATCAAAAACGATGTTTACGTCATGGGAACGGTCATCGCTGGCAAAACGAAGGCTGTCAGATAAATTGGTTCTTGCATCCGTATTTTCCATGTCGATGGGTTTTTGAGCACCGGTTATGACAATGGGCTTTGGGGAGTTCTGCACCAGATAAGAAAGAGCCGCTGCTGTGTAAGCCATGGTATCCGTGCCGTGGCAGATGACAAAGCCGTCATAAGCATTGTAATGATCTTCAATGGCTTTTGCAATTACCAGCCAGTGCTTTGGCTGCATATTGGTGCTGTCTATATTGAATATCTGAAGACTGTCTACCTGACAGAAATCCGCCGCATCGGGAACATAGGAGAGAAGTTCGTCTGAAGTCAGAAGGGGCTTTAAACCAGAATCTCCTCTTTTGCATGCAATCGTACCACCGGTTCCCAGCATCATTATTTTTTTCATTTGAAGTACCTCCTGATGGATTATGAACCTGATTGTAGCATTTCTTTTTCCATTCGTATAGGTGATTTCTTGAAAATAAAATAAATCTATGCTAAAATGAGGGACAAACAGTTGCAGGAGATAATAGAATGGCTAATATACCAAGAGATCCGGTTATGCTGCTCAGTTACATGAATACTCAGCTGAGAGATTATTATCCATCTTTAAGTGAGTGCTGTCTGAGCCTGGGAATTGAGGAAGAAGAGATTGTAAAGTCACTGGCCTCCATTGATTACCGGTATGACAATGAAAAAAATCAGTTTTTGTAAATGAAGTGGATACAAAAGGGTCGTCGCAGCTGCGGGGACCCTTTTTGGAAAATAGATTTGAGACTATTTGCAGGAGTCACACCATAAAATTATTAGAATGAAAGAGCAGAAATTAGGAAAACTGTTTCATGTAGAAGGTATGAATACTTAAAACGATGAAACCGGTTAGGAAGAGAAGGGAGGGATTTAATATGGAATCTGTCTGGAATCAGAGCATAGCAGTCTGGAAATGGCTCATGGATCATTTAATCTATATAAACCTGATTCTTTCTGTTATCATTGTTTTTTTTCAAAGGAGGGATCCAAAGGCAGTCTGGACCTGGCTTTTAGCGTTGTATTTTATTCCCGTATTCGGTTTTCTCTTTTATCTTATACTTGGGCAGGATATGAGAAAAGGTAAGATGTTCCGGGTTAAGGAAGTGGAGGACCGGATGCGTTACTCTGCCAGAAATCAGGAGGAGTTTTTAAAAAGTCATGATATCGGACTGGATTCTTCTCTTGCAAGGGACTATTCCGACCTGGTCATGTACAATTTAGAAACCTCAGGTTCCGTTCTCACCGTTGACAATACCGTTGAAATTTTTACCGATGGTGTTAAAAAGTTCCAGGATCTCAGGGAAGAACTTTCAAAAGCAAGCCGGTTTATCCATCTGCAGTATTATATTATAAAAAATGATGAGCTGTTTGACTCCATCATTCCCATATTAATTGAACGGGCAAAGGCCGGTGTAGAAGTCCGGATTCTCTGTGACGGTATGGGTGGAAGGTTCATGCGCAAATCAAAATGGGACATTTTAAAGAAAAGCGGTGTTAAGGTTGGTATTTTCTTCCCGCCAGTGCTTGGAAGGCTGCACCTGCGTATTAACTATAGAAATCACAGAAAAATTGTTGTGATTGATAACCGGATTGGTTATGTGGGCGGTTTCAATATAGGGAGAGAATATATTTCCAAAGACCCTAAGTTCGGTTACTGGAGAGATACTCATTTAAAGCTTCAGGGTGGATCTGTTTTAAGTCTTCAGATCCGTTTTGCTCTGGACTGGAATTATGCAGTTGGGGAAAACCTATTTAAAAATATGACTTACTTCTGTGAAGACGAAGATGGAGCCTGTCTTTATAATATGGGAGTAGTGGATATCAATCAGGTAGAAAAAAAACTTGGAATTCAGATTATTGCAAGTGGTCCTGACGCCAGAAGCAGACAGATCCGGGATAATTATATCCGGCTGTTCTCAAAAGCAAAGCATCATATCTATATACAGACTCCCTATTTTGTACCCGATGATGCGGTCCTTTCTGCCCTCAGGATGGCTGCCAGATCAGGCGTGGATGTAAGGCTCATGATACCATGCAAACCGGACCATCCCTTTGTTTACTGGGCCACCTATTCCTACGTTGGAGATCTTTTATCCGAAGGTGCCAGATGCTATACCTATGAAAATGGATTTCTTCATTCAAAGGGAGTAATGACAGACGGAAAAGTCAGTTCCTATGGGACTGCCAATATGGATATCCGCAGCTTTGAACTGAATTTTGAAGTCAATGCAGTGATCTATGATGAAGAGACTACCAGAAAATTAGAAGAGTTATTTCTGGAAGATTTAAAGGTATGTGAAGAGATTACACCAGAGAGATATGAAGCCAGAAGCATCTTCATTCGGATTAAGGAACAGGGCAGCAGACTTCTCTCACCTCTTTTATAGAATTCTTTGACAGCAAAACATAATATCTCCATGTCCGGCACATAATGATGCTTATGAAGATACTATCACAATTAAACTTAAAAGAGATACCCTTAAATTTTTGTAAATGCGGGGTAACAGGCTGGTGCCTGGAAGTAATGTTTACTGCAACAGACTCCTTCTTACGTCATGACTGGCGTCTGATGGGTCAGACATCTCTTCTTATGTTTCCTATTTATGGATGCGGAGCATTTCTGGCACCCATTGGATTGATGATTGACCACTGGGTCAATCCCAGATCCGGTCTGGCCGCTGCCCGAACGGATATTGCCATTCGTCATGGATTCCTTTATATGGTGCTGATTTTTGTGGCAGAGTATTTCTCCGGAACACTTTTACGCGGCAGGGGAATCTGCCCATGGGATTATACCGGCAGGAGCACTAACATTGACGGCCTGATCCGTCTGGATTTTGCACCGCTGTGGTTTGCTACGGGATTATTATTCGAACAAATTACAAAAAAGAAAGGCAGGTAGTATTGTAATTAAAGAGTCCATTCTATATAATAGATGGAATGGAGGATTAGACCAATGATTCGATTTATTCTTGTAGCAGCATCCGTTATACTTTATCTGATCTTAAGCATCCCGGTTCTGGTTTTTGAGAACATGGCTGGTAAAAAGAACCTTCGTGCAAGCGATAAGCGAAGTATTTCTAATGTCCGGTGGATCTTTAAGATTATCCTGTTTTTTGCAGGAGTTAAAATTACAGTAAAAGGAAAAGAAAAGATACCAGTTGACCAGGCTGTTCTGTATGTGGGAAATCATAGAAGTTATTTTGATATTCTTGTTGGCTATACCACAGCTCCTGGTCTGGTGGGATTTGTGGCTAAAAAAGAGATGGAAAAAATCCCGCTGCTCTCCGGCTGGATGAAGCATGTGAACTGCCTGTTTTTGGACAGACAGAATGTAAAAGAAGGGTTAAAAACCATTCTCCAGGGAATTGAGCAGGTGAAAAA
The DNA here is from genome assembly GCA_015057775.1 of Paenibacillaceae bacterium. Taxonomy (GTDB): domain Bacteria; phylum Bacillota; class Clostridia; order Lachnospirales; family Lachnospiraceae; genus Lacrimispora. The sequence continues at coordinate 3,903 of SVDT01000010.1, forward strand.
CGGAGTCTCTGTCTGGATTTTTCCGGAAGGAACCAGGAACGCAAATGATGATATAATGGATCTTCTTCCTTTTAAGGAAGGCAGCTTAAAAATAGCAGAAAAAAGCGGCTGTCCGGTAGTTCCGGTTGCCATAACCGGAACGGCAGAAGTATTTGAGAAGCACTTACCATTTATTCGGTCTTCAAAAGTAACCATTGAATTTGGAGAGCCGTTCCTGGTGAAAGAGCTGGAACCGGAATCTAAAAAATTCCCCGGTGCCTATGTAAAAAAACAGATTGAGAGTATGCTGGAAGAAGAACTTTCCCTTCAGGGAAAGCTGACAGGCCGTTAAAGAAGACCAACAGATAAGGCAGAGGAATGGACATATGAAAAAATTAGACTTGCTTGAGATCAGAGGACAGTTAGACAGCATTGACCGTGAAATTGTGGAACTGTTCGAAAAGAGGATGAGACTGAGCGGCGAGGTGGCTGAATTTAAGATTGAAACCGGAAAGCCGGTTTACGATAAGGAACGGGAAAACCAGAAAATTGATTCCGTAACCGGAATGGTGGAAGATGCATTCATGAAGCAGGCAGTCAGTGAACTGTTTACCCAGATGATGACCATCAGCCGCCATTATCAGTACAAGCTGATGGCGGAGCACGGAATGAAAGGGGAAGATACCTTTCAACCGGTAAAAAGTATTCCTATAGATGGAGTGAGAGTGGTTTATCAGGGGGTTGAGGGTGCATACAGTCATGCTGCCACACTCCAGTATTTCGGAACGGATGTCAGCTGTTATCATGTGGTTACCTTTGAGGATGCCATGAAGGAAGTGGAGTCCGGCCATGCGGATTATGCGGTTCTTCCTATAGAAAATTCCTCTGCCGGTGCTGTGATTGATAACTATGATCTGTTGATGAAATACAACAATTATATAGTGGCGGAGACATTTTTAACTGTAAATCATGCGCTGTTAGGGCTGAAAGATTCAAGACCGGAAGAGATCCGTACTGTATTCAGCCACCCTCAGGCACTGATGCAGTGTTCGGAATTTTTAAATGCCAACAGGAACTGGAAGCAGATCAGTGTGGAGAATACTGCGGCTGCTGCTAAAAAGATTATAGAAGAAGGAGATCCCACTCAGGCTGCTGTGGCCAGTGAAACCGCGGCCAGACTTTATGGACTGAAAGTTCTTAATTCTTCCATCAATCATAATAAGTCCAATACCACCCGGTTTATTATCCTGTCAAACAAAAGGATCTACCGGGAGGAAGCACAAAAAATCAGCATCAGCTTTGAACTGCCCCATAAGAGCGGTACTCTTTACAACATGCTGAGCAATATGATTTATAATGGAGTCAGCATGATTATGATAGAGTCAAGACCCATTCCAGGAAGAAACTGGGAATACCGCTTCTTTGTAGATATGGAAGGAAATTTAAGTGAATGTTCCATTCAGAATGCGCTGAAAGGGATTTTAGAAGAGGGACGCAATATGAGAGTCCTGGGAAATTATTAAGGAATTCAGAGAGGTTCGGCCTGTATTAAGGCCGGACTTCCGTTTACACAGGGAGGAATAAGGAACGTGAAGGAACTGATTATATACCGTGATTTAAAATATCAGAAACTTTTTGACCAGATGTTAAGACAGCTGACTCTTATCCAGGAGAAAAATACAGAAACAATGCCGGAATCCTTCGCCTGTGCCGGTCAGCTTATCGAGCTGGCAGCATCTTATGGCTTTGAGGGGAATCTCTGGCATTGTTTTTTAGCATTGTGCCTGGCAGATAACGAAAACGCTTACAGTACCTCCTGCGAAATAACAGGTCCCATTCAGGGAACATTAAATCAGCTGGCAGCCCATGATTTTAAGATTATGAAAGAGCTGTTTGATCAGGACATACGGGCATTAGACTGCGGGGAAGAAGAGGGAATCTGGTCGGCTCTTTCTGATTACCATGCCAATAACGGCAATAGTAAAATTTATAACAGACGAATTCGTGATCAGATCGTAACGCTTGCAGTGGAGTTAAAGGAAGCTCCCGATGTGAAAGCCTTCGGTGAAAAAATAACCTTATTCTATAAGAATTTCGGCGTAGGAAAATTCGGTTTGAATAAGGCCTTTCGTGTGGAGGAGACGGATCAGGAGCCTCAGATCATTCCCATTACCAGTATGGATCACATATATCTCAATGAATTAGTGGGATATGAAAGGCAGAAGGAGAAGCTGATAGAAAACACGGAAGCATTCTTAGATGGGAAGGCGGCTAATAACGTTCTCTTGTTTGGCGACAGCGGAACCGGGAAATCTTCAAGTATCAAAGCCATTTTAAATGAATATTATGATAGAGGTTTGAGGATTATAGAAGTATATAAGCACCAGTTTCATACACTTTCCAAGGTACAGGAACAAATCAAAGACAGAAATTATAAGTTTATCATTTATATGGATGATCTGTCTTTTGAGGATACGGAACTGGAATATAAATATTTAAAGGCGATTATCGAGGGCGGCCTGGCAAAGAAGCCTGGCAATGTTTTAATCTATGCAACCTCAAACCGCCGTCATTTAATTCGTGAAAAATTCAGCGATAAGAGACAACTGGATGATGAATTACATAATAATGATACCGTCCAGGAGAAGCTTTCCCTTGTGGCACGATTTGGTGTAACCATTTATTATGGTGCTCCGGAACCAGCTGAATTTAAAGAGATTGTAAAGCAGCTGGCAGCCCGCAGCCAGATTTCCATGCCCTTAGAAGAACTTTATCAAAAAGCAAATATATGGGAACTGAACCACGGCGGTTTATCTGGAAGAACAGCAAGCCAGTTTATTACCTATCTTTTGGGAAAAGAGAAAAATAATTAATCTTTTTGCAAATTTTACCGATATTTGACACAAAAGGGAATAAAATAAGGTAGAATAGTAAAAAACTGTCCTGTAGAGGGCAGTGAGGAGGACAAGTATGGCAATCAGATTATTTGCCGCTATTGATGTGGGATCTTTTGAACTTGAACTTGGCATCTATGAGATTTCCCCTAAAACAGGAATCCGCAAGATTGATCATGTCCGCCATGTCATCGCCCTTGGTAGGGACACCTATAAGAACGGAAAAATCCGCTACGAATTAGTAGACGAAATGTGTAAGGTAATTGAAGACTTTGCAGATATTATGCAGTCCTATAAAGTCACAGGATACCGTGCCTATGCGACCAGCGCACTTCGGGAAGCAAAAAACAGTCAGATCGTACTGGATCAGATCCGGGTAAGAACCGGCATTGAGGTCCAGATTATCAGCAATTCCGAGCAGCGTTTTATCAGTTACAAGGCAATCGCCTCTAAAGATGCGGAATTTAATAAAATCATACAAAAAGGAACTGCTATCGTAGATGTGGGATTTGGCAGTATGCAGGTATCCTTATTTGATAAGGACGCTCTTATATCCACCCAGAACCTGATGCTTGGAGTATTAAGAATCCGTGAGATGATGGGCGATATGCAGGTGAGTACCCAGATGCAGAACACCCTGATCGAAGAGATGGTTGACAATGAGTTAAACACCTTCCGCAAGGTTTATTTAAGAGACCGTGAGATTAAAAATCTCATCGGGATCGGGGAGAGCATCCTTTATCTTTCGAGAGAAAGCCATGGGGGAAAACCGGTAGAGTGGATCACTGCGGAAGAATTTATTAATTTTTATGAGAAGATTAAGTTAATGTCACTTGACCAGATTCAGGACCGGTTTGGTGTCAACGCAGAATACGCCGCTCTTTTAGTTCCTGCCACGATTATTTTTAAACGTGTATTGGAACTGACAGGAGCTGAGATGTTCTGGATTCCAGGAATCCGCTTATGTGACAGCATTGCTGCAGAATACGCAGAAGAAGCCAGGACTGTGAAATTTCATCATGATTTTTCTGAGGATATTCTGGCTGCCTCCAGGAACATGGCAAAGCGTTATAAGTGTCATGGTCCTCATACGGTCTGTATGGAAAAGTATGTACTTGGTATTTTCGACTGTATGAAGAAGTATCACGGTATGGGCAAACGGGAGCGGCTTCTTTTACAGATTGCGGCCATTTTACATGCATGCGGCAAATTTATCAGCATGAAAAAACCAAGTGAGTCCGCTTACAGTATTATTATGTCAACTGAAATAATTGGACTGTCCCATATGGAGCGGGAAATTATTGCCAATGTAGTACGGTACAACGGTCTGGAATTTGATTATAACCGGGTGCAGCTCAATGAGGAATTATTCCGTAATACAAAGGGAGAGTTGTCTCATGAGGATATTACCATTTTAATCGCAAAGCTGACAGCCATATTAAGGCTTGCCAATTCCATGGACCGCAGCCACAAACAGAAATTATCAGACAGCCGGATGAATGTTAAGGAAGGGAAGCTTGTAGTAACCACTTCTTATGAAGGAGATATGACACTGGAAGCATTATCGTTTAATCAGAAGGCAGATTTTTTTGAGGAGATATTTGGTATCAGGCCTGTACTGAGGCAGAAGAGGAGGTTATCCTGATGGCAGACATAAGCGATATTTATTACAATCCGGATAATTATGTAAACCGAGAGCTCAGCTGGATCGAGTTTGATTACCGGGTATTAAGTGAGGCAAGAGATAAAACACTGCCTCTTTTTGAACGGTTAAAATTTTTAAGCATAACAGCTTCTAATTTAGATGAATTTTATATGGTGCGTGTGGCTTCCTTAAAGGATATGGTTCATGCAAAATACACCAAACCGGATATTGCAGGCATGAAAGCAGATGAACAGTTAGAAAAAATCAGTGAACAGACTCATGAGCTTGTTTCATTGCAGTATTCCACCTATAACCGTTCCATTCTTCCTGCTTTAAAGCAGAACGGACTGCGTGTCATTTCCAGTCACGAGGATTTAAGTGAAGCAGAGGGCAGGTTTGCAGATACCTATTTCATTCGGGATGTTTATCCGGTGCTGACTCCTATGGCCGTGGACTCCTCCAGACCATTTCCTCTGATTCGAAATAAATCGTTGAACATCGCGGCACTTCTTAAAAAGAAAAGCGGGGAAGAGGAACTTGAGTTTGCCATGGTTCAGGTTCCCAGTGTTCTTCCAAGAATTGTGGAGCTTCCTGCTGATGAAACAGGGGATCGGTCCTTTATCCTACTGGAACAGATTATTGAACGGAACATGGAAAGTCTGTTTTTAAATTACAACGTTGTCACCACCCACCCATTTCGTGTCATGAGAAATGCCGATCTGACCATTGATGAAGAGGAAGCCGTTGATCTTTTGGAAGAAATAGAAAAGCAGCTTAAAAAACGCCAGTGGGGAGAAGCCATCCGTCTGGAAGTGGAAGATAAGATAGATAAACGCCTGTTAAAGATTTTAAAGAGAGAATTAAATATAAGCTCCAGTGACATATTTGAGATTGCCGGTCCTTTAGATTTAACCTTTCTCATGAAGATGTACGGACTGAATGGATTTGAACATCTAAAGGAAATTCCTTACATTCCCCAGCAGGTTCCTGAACTGATGAATGAAGATGATATCTTTACCAATATCCGTAAGGGAGATATTCTGCTTCATCACCCCTACCAGACCTTTGATCCTGTGGTTCAGTTTGTAAAAACTGCCGCAAAGGACCCTGAGGTACTGGCAATAAAACAAACCCTTTACCGGGTCAGCGGAAATTCCCCCATTATTGCCGCTCTTTTGGAAGCTGCGGATAACAGGAAACAGGTTTCTGTTCTGGTGGAACTAAAAGCCCGCTTTGATGAGGAAAATAATATCAACTGGGCGAAGAAACTGGAAAAAGCCGGCTGTCACGTAATTTATGGACTGGTAGGATTAAAGACTCACAGTAAAATAACCCTGGTGGTGCGCCGGGAAGAGGATGGCATCCGCCGTTACGTTCATCTGGGTACTGGAAATTACAATGATTCCACTGCCAGGCTTTATACAGACTTAGGACTGATGACCTGCAACCCTCAGATCGGAGAGGATGCAACTGCAGTATTTAATATGCTTTCCGGATATTCCGAGCCTCTTCACTGGAATAAACTGGTTGTGGCACCCATCTGGCTGCGAGCCAGATTTTTAAAGATGATCCGCCGGGAAACCAGGAATGCGGCGGCCGGAAAGCCAGCCCACATTATAGCCAAGATGAACTCTCTGTGCGACAAAGAGGTGATTGCTGCCCTGTACGAGGCTTCCTGCGCAGGAGTGACCATACAGCTGATTGTCAGAGGCATCTGCAGCTTAAAAGCAGGTGTTCCCGGTTTAAGTGAAAGAATTACAGTACGTTCCATTGTAGGTAATTTTCTGGAACATGCCAGAATCTTCTATTTTGAAAATGACGGAAGTCCGGAACTTTATCTTGGAAGTGCTGACTGGATGCCAAGAAACTTAGATAAGCGGGTGGAAATCATGTTCCCTGTGGAAGATGAGAAACTCTTAGAACGGATTATGCATGTCCTGAAAATACAATTAGAGGACAATGTTAAGACTCATATTCTGCAGCCGGACGGGACATGGGAGAAGCCGGATAAAAGGGGAAAGACCCTGATCAACTGCCAGGAGCAGTTTTGTGAAGAGGCATCCCTGTATGTCAGGGCGGAACTTGGCAGGCTGGATCCAGCTGGCAGCAGGGTGTTTATTCCGACTGAAAGTCAGGGATGACAGGGTATTCCTGATTTACCGTTTTATAGGTTTTTTGTAAGAAAATAGTAAGGCAAAGATACCTTTCTTGTGGTAAAATGGATGCAGGCTTTTTCTTTTTCAATTTGAGAACGCCGCTTACATAACGACAAGGGAGGTATTTTTCAATGTCCGAGACAATAAGCATACTGGTTGTGGATGACGAGAAAGAGATTGCGGATCTGGTGGAGATTTATCTGGTCAGTGACGGATATAAAGTATACAAGGCTAATAATGCAGAAGAGGGACTGGAGGTTCTGACAAAGACTCAGATCCATCTGGTGCTCTTAGACATTATGATGCCTGGGATGGACGGTCTGACCATGTGTAAAAAGATAAGGGAAACCAACAACATACCGATTATTATGCTCAGTGCCAAGTCAACAGATTTAGATAAGATTTTAGGACTTGGAACCGGTGCAGATGATTATGTGACAAAGCCCTTTAATCCACTGGAGCTGACTGCCAGAGTCAAATCTCAGCTGCGCCGTTATACCCAGCTTAATCCCAACAGTGCGGTAAACGAATCGGCAAAGAATGAAATAGGAATCAGGGGACTGACCATCAATAAGGATAATCATAAGGTGACGGTATATGGAGAAGAGATAAAGCTCACCCCCATCGAATTTGATATCCTGTATCTTCTGGCTTCCAATCCGGGAAGAGTGTTCAGTACAGATGAGATATTTGAAAAAGTATGGAATGAAAAGGTTTATGAAGCCAATAACACGGTAATGGTACATATCAGGCGTCTGAGAGGAAAGATGAAGGAAGACACCAGACAGAACAAGATCATCACAACTGTTTGGGGGGTAGGATACAAAATTGAAAAATGATATCAATCATCGTTTCCATACCCGGGTTATTGCCAATATATTTTACAGTGCCATTGTAACGGTTCTGATCGAGATATTTTTGGTAACCAATGTATCGCTGATTGCATCTTATATGAGGAGCACTCAAAAGGACAATGCGTTCCTTGAGATGCTCACCTCTTTTGATGTGGTGGTGATTATTATCTATGTTGTTTTTGGAATTGGCATATTCGCAGTGACGTTTCTCCTGCTTCAGGAAAAATCCATGCGTTACATCGGGAGAATCTCCGATGCCATGCAGAGGATTTCTGAAGGAGATTTAAATATAACAGTGGATCTTGAAGGGGATGATGAGTTCTCCGTCATGGCAGCCAGTCTAAACAAGATGGTTGGAGATTTAAGAGATTTAATGGATAAAGAGCGGGAAGCAGAGCGGACAAAGAATGAATTGATTACCAATATTGCCCATGACCTGCGAACACCGCTTACTTCTATCATCGGTTACCTGGAGCTCTTATCCAAAGATGGAGTCATTGACCAGGAACTGCAGAAAAAATACATAGGGATTGCATACGTAAAGACAAAACGGCTGGAAAAGCTGATTGAAGATCTGTTTGGATTTACCAAGCTTAATTACGGAAAGATTTCAATGAACGTTTCAAAAGTGGATGTTATAAAACTTTTAAGTCAGCTGCTGGAGGAGTTTTATCCCAGTTTTATGGATAAGAACCTTTCCTATGAGCTGCAAAGCAATGTCCCCGTCCAGATCGTTTCAGCAGACGCCAATCTTCTGGCCCGTCTGTTTGATAATCTCATTAATAATGCAATCAAATACGGAGCAGATGGTAAGAGGATCCTGGTGAAGGTACATGGAAGTGAAGAACTTGTATCGATTCAGGTGGTAAACTACGGATATGTTATACCGGAAGAAGAACTTCCTCTGATCTTCAACAAGTTTTACCGTGTGGAGCAGTCCCGTTCCACCAACACAGGAGGAACCGGGCTTGGTCTTGCCATATCCAAAAGCATTGTGGATATGCACGGGGGAACCATTCATGTCTCCAGTGACTTGTCAGGAACTGTATTTACGGTAAAACTGAAAACTAATTTTGATGTGAATAAAGAGAACTTTGGAAAGATAGGGTGACAAAATGAAACTCAGAAAGATATCCCTGATTTGTGCCATGGCGCTCACGTTGGCAGGCAGCTCATTGCTGCCTGTTTTCGGCATGACCGCAAATGGTCCGGAGAATGGAGAGAATGGGGGGAGTTCCTATTCTGAAGAATATGGTAGTGAGAATACTTCCGGTATCGGCATGGAGGTTACATATGGATATGATGGTAACGCCAAGGCAGACCGTTATGTTCCTGTGAATTTCTCACTGAAAAGCCAGTCTGCATCACCCTTTAACGGTACAGTGCGTGTAGAGGCGATGGAATCCGACTATGACATCTATCAATACGATTACCCCATTACCCTGGATGCCATGGGCTCTGTAGAGAAATCTCTGGATATTCCTGTGGGAAGAGCGGATATTTTATATGTGAAGCTGTTAGATTCCCAGGGAACAGAACTGATACGAAAGCGCTTAAAGATGAACGTGCCCACAGATGTGGCGGAACTTTATGTAGGTGTATTGTCCGACTCACCGGAGAAGCTGTCCTACATGGAGGGAGTGGGAGTCAATTACAGCGCAGTGAAAATAAGAACATTTCCCATGCAGGCGGAGAAGCTGCCTGATCATGTGATTGGTCTGGATCTGCTGGATGTACTTGTCATAACCGATTATGATACCAGAAAGCTTTCAAAAGATCAGATATCTGCCATTATGGAATGGGTAAAGGATGGAGGGACCCTTCTTCTTGGAACCGGCGCTCGTGCAGATGATACGCTGTATGCGTTCCGGTCAGATCTGCTCAATGAAGATTACGAAGTACCTGCAGAAAAATCGGTGGACATGGGAGTAGAGTATGCCACCAATGGTCCTGGAGACTCCTTTATGAATCTTGTCTGCGCCGATATCTCTTTAAAGGGAGGAACCGGTGTCCTTTCAAATGATCAGTTTCCTGTTTTAACAGCAGCAGTCAGGGGAAAAGGAGTTGTGGGTGTTGCAGCCTATGACTTTGTTGATATTGCTCCGTTTTGCGAAACACAGCGTTCCTACGTTGATAAGATGTTTACCGCACTGCTTGGAGAAACCAGATTAAATAATCTTTCTTCTTATTTGTACAGCGGTAATTCCAGCCAGTTCTGGTCCGTTCAGAACATGCTTAATACTGGGGATGTGGATAAGCTTCCAGCTCTTGCGTTCTATTCCATCGTTATTTTAACCTATATTGTGCTGGTGGGACCTGGCACCTATCTGATTTTAAAACGGAAAGACAAGAGACGTTATTACCGGACTGCGATTGTGTCGGTGTCTCTTCTGTTTACTGTGGTGGTTTACTTCATGGGTGCAAAAACCAGGTTTCGGGATACCTTTTTTACCTATGCCACAATTTTTGATAATTCAGAAAGTTATGAGGATGAATATACCTATATCAATATGAGAACCCCTTATAACAAAGCCTATTCCATACCGTTAGATCCCTCTTACAGCCTTCTCCCCATTACCAGAAGCAAGTCCTATGAAAGGGCTCCGGTACCAAAGTTTACGGGTAGTGAAGATTATAATGTAAGGATCAGCTATGGGGAAGACGGAACAAGAGTATCTGCACAGAATGCAGCCGCATTTTCCCCTAAATACTATGCACTGAAGAAAAGAACTCTAAATGATAACCGGAAGGGTTTGTGGGGAAAAATTACCCTGTTTAATGGAAATGTATATGGAACAGTTACCAATGAATATCCTTTTTCTGTAGAAAAGGTGGGGATTCTCATGTATGGCAAGATGGTTGTTATCGATGAGCTAAAGCCTGGGGAGACCAAACAGCTGGATGGGATTTCTGTTATCAATTATCCCATCAATAACTCCTTACAGGTATCTGCCCGGGTAACAGGAGGCTATCAGTATTCAAAGGCGGATATAGAAGATCCGGATTATATGCTTGCTCTTTCAAGAACCAATATTTTAAGCTTTTATCTGGACCGGTACTCCTCTTTTTATAACCAGGAAGCACGAATTGTAGCATTTAGTGAGGATCAGAAGGACAATCAGTTCCTTGTAAACGGGGGATATGAAACCTATGGAGTAACGATGTATACCTCCGCGATCAATGTAAACTTGAAAAAGGATGATGAGACATACAGGTCTGCGCTGATGCGAATGCCTACAACAGTAAGCGGACAGTATTATTCAGATACCAATGCCATCTACGGCGTGGATCCGGTTGCTCTGGAATATTCGCTGGGTAATGATGTGAGTGTGGAAAAACTGATATTTGAGAATCCTTCTGAAGAATTTTTAAACAGTCAGAGTACAAATTATACCAATATATTTAAAGGAAAAATGTACTTTTACAATCATGATACGGGTAATTACGATCTCATGGATCCAGGAAAAACACAATATTCGGCAAGGGAACTGGTCTCATATTTATCACCGGGTAATACACTGACAGTCAAATATGTCTGTGAGGACAGCGTAGAAAACAACTGGTATGTGACACTGCCCATGCTGATGGTTCTGGGGAGGGATAAATGATATTAGAGATTAAAGATTTAAAGAAAAAATTTGGCAAATTTCACGCCTTAAACGGACTTGATATAATGATTCCCGAAGGATCCCTGTATGGGTTTGTAGGACCTAATGGAGCGGGAAAGACCACTGCCATTAAGATTATGACAGGTCTTTTATTTGCAGACAGCGGTCAGGTCTTAATTAACGGGACAGATGTATCCCACGGTCTGAATTTACTTAAGCAGGAAATCGGCTATGTGCCTGATTTTTTTGGAGTGTATGACAACTTAAAGGTCAATGAATACATGGAGTTTTTCGCTTCCTGTTACGGAATTAATGGTCTCAAAGCCAGAAGCCGGTATATGACTCTTTTGGAACAGGTAGGGCTGGAGGATAAATCAGATTTCTATGTAGACAGTTTATCAAGGGGTATGAAACAGCGCCTCTGTCTTGCCAGAGCCCTGATTCATGATCCTCACCTGCTGGTACTTGATGAGCCGGCCTCTGGTCTGGATCCAAGAACACGGTTTGAGTTTAAGGAGATTTTAAAAGAACTGAGAGAACAGGGAAAGACCATTTTTATCAGCTCCCATGTTCTGTCTGAACTGTCTGAGCTGTGTACTGATATCGGAATCATTGACCAGGGAAAGATGGTTTTAAGCGGAAGCATGGAAGAGATTTTAAGGAGGGTGAATGCTACCAATCCCCTGGTTATTTCCATTTTGGGCAGTAAGGAAAGAGCTCTTACTATTTTAAAAAGCCAGCCCTGTGTGCAGACCATTGCAGTGAAGGAAGGGGATATCAGGGTGAATTTTATCGGAGACCAGCAAGATGAAGCCATTTTGCTTCAGCAGCTCATAGATGCGGAAGTAATGGTTCATGGATTTAGCAGGGAACAGGGGAGTCTGGAATCCTTATTTATGCAGATTACAGATCCTGATAAAGAAAAGGCGGTGCTTGTACATGAAAACGAATCCGGTTTATAAGCGGGAGACCATGGTCAGTGCCAGAAGTTTCCGGCTGGCACTGATTCTGGTGATTTTTAATTCCATCCTGGCGCTGGTAATTCTGCTTAATATGTATTCCGTAGTAGAACGGGTAAAGCTGACGGCTGAGATCCAGTATTCATCCTTTACCACTTTATACGTATTTGTGGCAGTTGTGGAATTTGTTATGCTGATGTTTATTATGCCTGCACTCACAGCAGGGAGTATAAGCGGTGAACGGGAACGGCAGACCCTTGATATTTTGCTGACTACAACCATGAAGCCATCAGAAATTATATGGGGAAAGCTTTTATCTTCTTTCAGTACCATGTTTCTCATGGTGGTTTCCAGCTTCCCTCTGCTTGCTGTTTCCTTTGTGTATGGCGGAATAATGATTCATGATGTGCTTCTGCTGCTGCTTTGTTATCTGACCGTAGCACTTCTTTGCGGAAGTATGGGAATCTGCTTCTCCTCTCTTTTTAAACGGTCTACTGTAGCCACTGTGGTAAGTTATGGGGTATTGGTTTTTATAGCAGCAGGAACTTATGCAGTCAATATATTTATGCTTTCCATGGCAAGAATGAATATGGACAGCTCTTATGCTTCCAGTATCAATGGAGTGACAGATCAGGCAAACTCTGGTTCCTGCCTGTATTTGCTATTGTTAAATCCAGTGGCAACCTTTTACGTGATGATTAACAAGCAGGCGGGGGTTAATCCGGTGATAAGCAGTCTAAATAAGTGGTTTGGACCTCACCCGGATAACTTCATCATGAATAACTGGGTGCTGCTTAGTATCTTAATTCAGCTTCTTCTGGCAGCCATATTTATTCTTATAGCCATAAAGGGTGTCAGTCAGTCCAAGAGAAGAAGAATCAGAAAAAAATAAGAAGGAGATCTTTATGCTTACAATCGGCTGTCACTTATCTTCATCCAAAGGATTTCTTGCCATGGGTAAGGAAGCTGTGAAGATCGGCGCGGATACATTTCAGTTTTTTTCAAGAAATCCGAGAGGAACGAAAGCCAAAAAGCTTGATCCGGAAGATATCGGGCGTTTTCTCTCTTTTGCTAAGGAGCACGAAATTAACCGGATTCTTGCCCACGCTCCCTACACCCTTAATGCATGCTCGGCTGACGAGGGGTTAAGGGATCTGGCCAGAGATACGATGAAAGATGATCTGGATCGAATGGAATATATTCCTGGTAATTGTTATAATTTTCATCCCGGCAGCCATACTGGTCAGGGAGCAGAAACAGGAATCCGTTATATTTCCCATATGCTGAATCAGATTTTAAGACCAGACCAGAAAACCACGGTTCTTTTAGAAACCATGTCTGGAAAAGGCAGCGAAGTAGGACGAACGTTTGAAGAGCTTCGCGAAATTCTTAATCAGGTTGAGTTAAACGAATGCATGGGAGTCTGTCTGGATACCTGCCATGTCTGGGACGCAGGTTATGATATTGCCGGAGATTTGGAGGGAGTTTTAAATGAATTTGACCGGATCATCGGCCTTTCCAGGCTGAAAGCCATACATTTAAATGACAGTTTAAATCCCCTAGGTTCCCATAAGGACCGGCATGCAGCAATTGGAGAAGGAATGATCGGATTTGATGCGTTAAAACGGGTCGTGGAACATCCAAGTCTTAAGAATCTGCCTTTCTATCTGGAGACACCCAATGATTTACCTGGATATGCAAAAGAAATTGCCATGATGAGGGGAATGGGATAGCCAAGACATCATCTGTGCAGTATAATATGTAATAAAAATCTAAAGGAGGAATCGGAATGGGAATTGTAAAAGCGCTGACTTCAGCAATCGGAGGCTCACTGGCTGACCAGTGGCTGGAAGTGATAGAGGCAGGCAATATGGGAGATCAGACCCTGTTTACCAGCGGTGTAAAGGTTCGGAAAGGATCCAATACAAAGGGAACTGATAATACGGTATCAGACGGTTCCGTCATTCATGTTTACCCCAACCAGTTTATGCTTCTGGTGGACGGGGGAAAGGTAATTGACTATACAGGGGAGCCTGGATACTTTACCGTTAAGAATTCATCCATGCCCTCTCTTTTTAATGGTCAGTTAGAGGAAGCGGTCAGCGAGTCCTTTGACAGGATCCGCTTTGGAGGTCAGACACCCACTGCCCAGAAGGTTTACTTCTTAAATCTGCAGGAAATCAAGGGAATCAAGTTTGGCACACCCAATCCCATTAATTATTTCGATCAGTTTTACAATGCAGAGCTGTTTTTAAGAGCTCACGGCACTTATTCCATAAAAGTAACAGATCCCATTCTTTTTTATGCAGAGGCTGTACCAAAGAATGCAGATCATATTGAGGTGGATGATATTAACGGGCAGTATTTATCGGAATTTTTAGAAGCCCTCCAGTCTTCCATTAATCAGATGTCTGCCGATGGAATCCGGATATCTTATGTAGCTTCCAAGGGCAGAGAGCTGGGACAGTATATGTCAGATGTGTTAGATGACCAGTGGAGAGCCGGAAGAGGAATTGAAATCCAGTCTGTGGGAATTGCAAGCATCTCCTATGATGATGAATCCAAATCATTAATCCAGATGAGAAATCAGGGAGCAATGCTCAGCGACCCCGGCATACGGGAAGGTTATGTTCAAGGCGCGGCGGCCAGAGGGATCGAGGCAGCCGGAAGCAATGCCAATGGTTCACTGGCTGGATTTATGGGCATGGGCATGGGAATGAATACTGCAGGTGGATTTATGGGAGCTTCTTCCGCCGCCAATGCAAATCAGATGCAGATGAATCAGGCAGCAAAGAATGCAGGCGCACAGGAAACATGGACCTGCAGCTGCGGAGCGGTTAATACTGGAAAATTCTGCCCTGATTGCGGCAGCAAAAAGCCGGAAGGCCCTTGGACCTGTGGTTGCGGAGCGGTTAATACCGGTAAATTCTGTTCTGAATGCGGAAAACCAAGGCCATGAGTGGGATTATCTCTTATAAGTGTCCCAACTGCGGGGGGCCGTTAAAGTTTAATCCTCAAAAGCAGAGGTATACCTGTGAATACTGTTTGTCTGAATTCGCACAGGAAGGATTCAGGGATACGGAAGAAAAGGCGCAGGAAGAAAAAGCGCAGGAAGAAAAAGCGCAGGAAGAAAAGACGCAGGAAGAGAAGAAAGAATCAGGAGTACAATCAGAGACTTTATTATACACTTGTCCCAGCTGCGGTGCCGAACTTGTAACGGACAACACCACTGCAGCGTCTTTTTGCTATTACTGCCATAACCCGGTTATCTTATCCGGACGGTTGAGCGGAGAATTTCATCCGGATTATGTGATTCCTTTTTCTTATGATAAAAAAGAGGCTACGGGAATCTTTCGGGACTGGCTTAAGAAGAAACGGTATATTCCCAAGGCATTTTACAGTGAGGATCAGATTGAAAAGATTACAGGGGTCTATTTTCCCTATCTTCTATATAGCTGTACCACTCAGGGAAGTCTGGAAGCGAGAGCGGAGCGGATCCGGGTATGGGTAAGCGGTGACAGAAGGTATACGGAGACTGAGACATATGAAGTTAATCGATCCGGAACCATGCCTGTAAAATTTGTTCCACGCAATGCATTAAAGAAAGCAAACCGTAAACTGGTGGAAGGCGTTCTTCCATTTGATACAGACAAATTAGAACCTTTTACAATGGGATATCTCTCCGGTTTTGTAGCAGAGCGAAGAGATATGGAGAAACAGGAATTTACAGATGAGGTAAAGTCTGAAATCAGAAATTTTGCAGCTGATACAATGCGTAACAGCATCTCTTCTTATGATCATGTAAGGGTAGAAAATCAGGATATAAAGTTAGAGAACGAGACATGGGAATATGCACTTCTTCCTGTGTGGACGCTTACTTATAATGATGAAAGTAAAAATCGGATTTATTATTTCACCATTAATGGACAAACAGGAAAGGTATGCGGCGAGATTCCGGTTGACAAAGGGAAGCTGATGTTTCTCTTTGCTAAAGTATTTGTCCCTGTGTGTCTGTTTATGCTGCTTGTGGGGTATTTTATATGAGAATAATAAAACTATTTTCCGGCATTTTAATATTCCTGATATCTGTACTCCTGTTATTTGGAAATATGCCAGTTGCTTACGCAATGCAGAATCAGGAACATAGCGGGAACGAAGCAAGGGTTTATGATGATGCAGGTCTTTTCACAGCAGATGAGAAGGCGGAATTTGAAACTACAATCCAGTCTATGAAAAAAGAGATGAATATGGATGTGGTGATCGTAACATCTGATAACACCAGCGGAAAAACTGCGAAAGAGTATGCGGAAAACTTCTATATTGAAAGAAAGTTTGGAGTGGGAAGTGATTACCGGGGTGCCTTATTTTTAATTGATATGGATAACAGGGAGATGTATATTCTGCCTGTAGGAAAGATGAACCGGTTTCTGACTGACAACAGATGGAATGCAATTCTTGATGATGCATATAACGAGATCAGCCAGGGTGATTATGCCGCCTGTGCCAGAACTTATCTGTCGGGAGTGACCAAATATTACGAGGCAGGGATACCGGGAGGCCAGTATAATTATAATTCCGATACGGGAGAAATCAGTGTTTACCGAAATATAGAGTGGTATGAAGCTGCATTGGCAATATTAGTGGCCGCAGCCGCAGCTGCAGCTGTGTGCGGTGGTGTAAAAAGTCAGTATTCCATGACAAAAGAGAGGGGAAGAGCCGCTAACTCCCTTCTGGCTTACCGGGCTGACTGCGAGTTTCGATATTCAAGGCAAAATGATAATTTAGTGAATAGCGTTGTGACCCATGTGATCATACCCCGTGATACTGGGGGAAGTAACCACTCTTCTGGAGGCGGAGGCATGTCTTCTGGGGGACAAAGTACGGTTCATACTAATTCCGGTCGCACCATGGGGGGCGGGGGAAGGAAATTTTAAAACAGGATAGAAGTTTAAAAAGCTATATACATCCCAGCTTTTTAAAACTTCTATCCTGTTTTTTAATCTATAAAGTTTCGTCAGTTATGATAGATTTGTTTCTAAATAGCAAAGTGAATCGTTCTCCAGCTATGGAGAGCCCAACCCCTGCGGCAACCAGAAGACCACCTGAAAAGGTTGCCATAGTAAAACCTTTCCTGGTAATCAGATCCAGTATAATTCCTGTAAAAATCTGTCCCGTAAAGGATAGAAGCGTAAGTCTGAATGAAGGGATTTTGGGAACTGTTACATTGAAAAGTAAAACAGTGATAACTCCTAAAGTTCCTCCAAGGTAGATCCAGACATGAGGCGAAAGTGTGAAATTTTGAAAGACTGCTTCATTTCTTCCGAAGAGAAACAGAAGAATCAGTGTTACCGGAAGTCCTGTCAGATGATTGATAAAGGAACCCTTAAGAGCTCCGGTATGTTTTGACAAACCAGCATTGACCGTGCGGGAGAGAACGATGGTAGTCCCGCTTAGAAAAGAGATCAGAACCGGGAATGCTGTTCCGTAAAACGAATGATTCAGCATGACAACAATGCCAAGAAACGCCAGGATCAGTCCAGCCAGCGTGTGCTTTTTAGGCGGATATGCTGTCATACCAAAGAGTCCCAGCCAGTCTATCACAAGGGAAGCCATTGCCTGTCCCAGAAGTCCTAAGGCAATGATTCCTGTTATGCTGATTTTCCCATATGCGAAATTACTGAATGCAGTGGTCAGCACTCCGATGATTCCGCCTGTATATAGCCACCAGGGGAGTTTTTCTTCTGACTTCTGACTGGAGTCACGAAGAAACTGAAGCAGTAGGAATGCAAATAAAACGCCTACGATATGGATGATAACAGCCGCTCCAAATACCCCGTACTGTGCTGTCAGACCTCCATTGAGTGCAATCATAAAGGATATAATAACGCCGGCAAGTAAAGAAAGAAAATTATACATAAAATCACCTCCGATTTCGAATCCAAGCATACCATACCCCGTTGACAAGACGGTATGACATATGTCATACTCCTGAAAGAGACAGGAAGGAGGCAATACAGATGAATATCACGGAACAGAGGATCAGAAATATATTTCTTCAGTTTCATTTATCAGACATGGATCTTGGTGATTCTGCTTTGCTTCGGTTTGCACCTGGAGAGCTGATCTTACAGGAAGGTATGGAGATGGAATACTTTCTTCTGGTCGTTTCCGGAAAAGCAAAGGTCTGTTCTGCTTCTGCCAATGGAAAGGATCTTTTGCTTTGCTATTATATTTCAGAAGGGATCATTGGGGATGTGGAGTTAATGACGGGTTCCCATATTGCAAATGCTACCATCAGTGCAGTGACAGAGTTTATCTGCATCGGTCTTCCCTATAAAAAGTACGAAGAGAAATTAAAACAGAATCTCCCTTTTGTCAATGACATAGGGAAAGAACTGGCATCAAAGCTCATAAGAAGTTCCAAAAAGAGTGTGATAACCGCCCTTCATACCTGTGAAGAACGGCTTTGTGCGTTTATTCTGTTTGCGGAACAGGAAGGAATTTTCCTGGAGACACTGGCAGATACGTCAAAATCCATTGGAGCCAGCTACCGCCAGACATTCCGGGTTATGAACATGCTTTGCAGGGACGGTGTTATAAGAAAGGAAAACAGGGTATACCGGATTGTTGACCGAAAGGAGCTTTTATCCCGCACCCCGGATTTCTATCTGGAGTGAGGAAGAATGATCGGGTTAGTCCAGAATCAAAGGTACCGGCTGGTCCACAATCATGGAGTTCTCCGTAATCTGGCAGTCATATGCAAGGATGTGGACTCCTGCAGCTAAGGCCTTTTTTAAGGCTTCTTTAAATTCAGGCTGGGTTTCTTCGTTGGGAGAGAAACCGGTCATTCCTTTCATCTGGATCACAAACAGGAGATAGGCCTCATATCCGTCATTTTTTGCATGAATCAGTTCTTCGATATGCTTGATCCCCCTTATTGTGGGAGCATCAGGAAAAAGAGCATGGTTGTGATTTTCCAAGGTCACCCCTTTTACCTCCATGAATGCAGGTGTGCGGGTTACACATCCGGACTCATCTTTGCCGATTAACTGAAAAGCCAGATCAAATCGGGATTGACCATAGGTAACCTCTCTTTTCACATCACAAACTGATTCAGATCCAAGGATCCATTCATAAGCTGCTAAATTAGGTGCCTGGGAATCCATATTGATTAACAGTGTGTCTTTTTCCCTTTTTTTATAGACCCCGATTAGAGAGTATTCTGTTTTCCTGCCGAGGACAGAGGCTTCCGGATGATACTGAAGGAGTACTGTAACGCCCGGCAGCAGAAGTTCTTTGCACCGGCCTGTATTTTTAACATGGCAGATTACGGTCTTTTCTTCTCCGTCCCCTGATAAAATCTGCACATAAGCGATAAAGCGGTTTGGGCGGTTAATAAAACTGCCTTTTACAATATTAGGATAGTTCAATGTGACAGTGACTCCTTTCTGTATTTCTGACAGTATCTTACCACATCATCAGCGGAGATGCAAATTAGAAAAGTGTCTTCTATACAAGAACATATGTCCGCAATAAGAAAACTTTTTTGCCTGTTTTTCTTGCACCTAAGTTTAAAGTGTGCTACAATGCTGGCAAGGTTTTTTTAATCACACTTATTAAGAGAGAGCAGGAAAGGAACGCGATACCATGGAATTATCCTATCAGAGTACCAGAGGCAAAGAAGCCAATGTGACGGCTTCCCAGGCAATTTTAAAAGGGCTGGCAGCAGATGGCGGGTTGTTTATGCCAAGCTTTATCCCGAAGCTAGACAAGACCATGAAAGAACTTTCTACATTGACATATCAGGAAACTGCTTATGAAGTCATGAAGCTGTTTCTCACCGATTACACAGAGGAGGAATTAAAAAGCTGTATTAACCGAGCCTATGACAGCAAGTTTGATACGGAAGAAATTGCCCCTCTTGCCAAAGCGGACGGTGCATACTATCTGGAATTATACCATGGCAGCACCATTGCGTTTAAAGATATGGCACTTTCCATACTTCCCCACCTGATGACCGTTGCTGCTAAAAAGAATCAGGTAAAGAATAAGATCGTGATACTGACGGCAACCTCCGGAGATACGGGGAAAGCAGCCATGGCCGGATTTGCCGATGTGGAAGGAACGGAGATTATTGTTTTCTATCCTAAAAACGGAGTGAGCCGTGTCCAGGAGCTTCAGATGTCAACACAAAAAGGAAAGAATACCCACGTAGCAGCCATACATGGGAATTTTGACGATGCCCAGACTGGTGTGAAAAAAATCTTTGGTGATCACGAATTTGCTGCTCAGTTAGAAGAGAAGGGTTATCAGCTGTCTTCTGCGAATTCAATCAATATAGGAAGACTGGTTCCTCAGGTGGTTTATTATGTATATGCATATGGGAAGCTGCTGTCAGGCGGAGAGATATCTGATGGAGAACGAATTAATGTGGCAGTTCCCACAGGTAACTTTGGAAACATTCTGGCTGCTTATATAGCCAAGCAGATGGGAGCGCCTATTGATAAATTAATCTGTGCTTCCAATGAAAATAAAGTTCTCTATGATTTCTTTCAGTCAGGAACTTATGACAGAAACAGAGAGTTTATACTCACCAGTTCCCCATCCATGGATATCCTGATCTCCAGTAACTTAGAACGTCTCATCTATTTAAGCACCGGCAGCGATGCTGCGGTAAATGCAGGGCTGATGAAGGAACTTAGTGAAACAGGAAGCTATACCGTCACACCAGCCATGAAAAAGTTCATGGAAGATTTTGTAGGCGGATTTGCAGAGGAAACAGAAAATCAGACAACGATTAAGGAGCTGTTTGACAGTACCGGTTATCTGATTGATACCCATACAGGTGTGGCAGCGTCTGTTTATCATCAGTATAAGCAGCAGACGGCGGATGAGACGAAGACAGTGATTGCTTCCACAGCCAGCCCATATAAGTTTTCTGGAAGTGTTTTAGAGGCTCTGGAAGGAAAGAAGTCTGAGGAAGATGAATTTAAGATTATTGACCGTTTATCGGATGTATCAGGAACCGAGATTCCCCAGGCAGTTGAAGAAATCCGCACGGCTCCTGTCCTTCATCAGAGTGAGTGTGACAGGGATAAAATGAAAGAGACAGTTATGAGCTTTTTAGCTTAAAATAGTTTTGAAAGTAAATGTAACTTTGTTATAAAAAAAACAATCTTTGAAAAAATAATCTTTCCAAATAAGTTAAAATAGGTTATAATAAAAAAATGTAAGACAATAAATAATATGGAGGTCTGTGATATGTTAGTTTCAGCAAAAGAGATGCTTGAAAAAGCAAGAGATGGAAAATACGCAGTTGGACAGTTCAACATCAACAACCTTGAGTGGACAAAGGCTGTTTTACTGACAGCCGAAGAACTGAAATCCCCGGTTATTCTGGGAGTTTCCGAAGGCGCTGGCAAATACATGACAGGTTATAAAACTGTAACAGCTATGGTGAAAGCCATGATAGAGGAATTAAAGATCAGCGTTCCAGTGGCACTTCATCTGGATCACGGTTCTTATGAAGGCTGTTATAAGTGCATCGAGGCAGGTTTTTCTTCCATCATGTTTGATGGTTCCCATTATCCAATCGCTGAGAATGTGGAAAAGACAACCGAGCTTGTAAAGGTTTGTAATGAAAAGGGCCTTTCCATCGAAGCAGAAGTTGGTTCTATCGGCGGCGAGGAAGACGGCGTAGTTGGTATGGGTGAGTGTGCAGATCCTGATGAGTGCAAGCAGATCGCTGACTTAGGCGTAACCATGCTGGCAGCAGGAATTGGCAACATCCATGGAAAATATCCGGCAAACTGGGCTGGTTTAAGCTTTGATACTCTGGCAGCTGTAAAAGATAAAGTAGGCGGCATGCCTCTTGTTCTTCATGGTGGGACAGGTATTCCGGAAGACCAGATTAAAAAGGCTATCAGCCTTGGCGTAGCTAAGATCAATGTGAATACAGAGTGTCAGCTTACCTTTGCAGAAGCGACCCGTAAGTATATTGAAGCAGGCAAAGATTTAGAGGGTAAGGGATTTGATCCTCGTAAGCTTCTTGCTCCTGGAACAGATGCTATTAAAGCGACTGTGAAAGAGAAGATGGAGTTATTCGGCTCTGTTGGAAAAGCTTAAAACCTTACAAAAAAAATATTTTTAAAAAAAGTACTTGATTTTTTTAGGAAAATGGTTTATTTTAATTAAGAACAATGGCGTTCTCCTTATGATAGGAGGGCGCCTTTTCTGATTTATGCGCATATTCAGATAATGAGGAGACTAAAATAACAATCAGACTTAATTTTATTAAGTAGAAATTAAATATGAGAGGATGGAAAATTTATGAGCGAAGTTGTGAATGTAGCCGAGCTGTTCGGTAAGAATGTATTTAACGAGACCGTTATGAGAGAGCGTCTGCCTAAAAGCGTTTTCAAGAAGTTAAAGAAAACAATTGAAGACGGTGCAGAACTGGATCCTTCCATTGCAGATGTAGTAGCTCATGCAATGAAGGATTGGGCAATTGAGAGAGGCGCAACTCACTATACACACTGGTTCCAGCCGCTGACAGGCATTACTGCCGAGAAGCATGACTCCTTCATCTCCTCTCCCACATCAGAAGGTAAGGTAATCATGGAGTTTTCCGGTAAAGAGCTGGTAAAAGGCGAACCAGATGCCTCTTCCTTCCCTTCCGGTGGATTAAGAGCAACCTTTGAAGCAAGAGGTTATACTGCATGGGATTGTACCTCACCTGCATTTTTAAGAGAAGATGCAATTGGTGTTACACTTTGTATTCCCACTGCTTTCTGTTCTTATACAGGAGAAGCGCTCGATAAAAAAACTCCTCTCTTAAGATCAATGGAAGCGGTTGATGAGCAGGCATTAAGAATCTTAAGACTGTTTGGCAACACCACTTCAAAGAGAGTCACTCCTTCCGTTGGACCGGAACAGGAATATTTTATTGTTGATCATGAAAAGTATTTACAGAGAAAAGACTTAATTTACGCTGGAAGAACCTTATTCGGTGCAATGCCTCCTAAGGGACAGGAAATGGAAGACCATTACTTTGGTTCCATTCGTGAAAGAATTGCAGCGTATATGAAGGAAGTAAATGAAGAACTCTGGAAGCTTGGCGTACCCGCAAAGACCCAGCATAATGAGGTTGCACCTGCTCAGCATGAGCTGGCACCAATCTATGAGCAGGCCAATGTGGCAGTTGATCACAATCATGTTGTTATGGAAACCTTAAAGAAGGTTGCAGGACGTCACGGATTAAACTGTCTGCTTCATGAGAAGCCATTTGCAGGCGTAAATGGTTCCGGTAAGCATAACAACTGGTCCTTAACCAGTGACGACGGTATTAATTTATTAAATCCAGGCGAAACACCACATGAGAACATTCAGTTCTTACTGGTATTATCCTGTATCTTAAAGGCAGTTGACAGGCATGCCGATCTTCTTCGTCAGTCTGCAGCAGATGTTGGAAACGATCACAGACTTGGCGCAAACGAGGCACCTCCTGCAATTATTTCCGTATTCATCGGCGAACAGCTTGAGGACGTAGTGGATCAGCTTTGCAGCACAGGTGAAGCAACTCACTCCAAGTCAGGCGGTACCTTAAAGACAGGCGTTAAGACTCTGCCAGATTTATTTAAAGATGCAACTGACAGAAACAGAACTTCACCATTTGCATTCACCGGTAATAAATTTGAATTCCGTATGGTAGGTTCTTCTGATTCCATCTCATCACCTAACGTTGTATTAAATACCATTACAGCAGAGGCATTTAAGGAAGCGGCAGATGTACTTGAGAAAGCAGAAGACTTTGATACGGCTGTACATGATATGATTAAAGAGCAGCTGGCAGCACATAGGAGAGTAATCTTTAACGGCAATGGTTATTCTGATGCATGGGTAGAAGAAGCAGAGAGAAGAGGACTTCCAAACATCAAAGCAATGGTTGATGCAATCCCTGCACTTACAAAAGAAAAATCCATCAGCATGTTTGAATCATTCAAGGTATTTACTAAGGCTGAGTTAGAGTCCCGTGTTGAGATCGAATATGAGACCTATTCAAAAGCCATTAATATTGAAGCAAGAACCATGATTGATATGGCAGGAAAGCAGCTGATTCCGGCTGTTGTGAAATATACAACCGTTCTTGCAGATTCTTTAGGAAAGGTTAAGTCAGCATGTCCGTCTGCTGATACCAGTGTACAGGAAGAACTTCTCACCGAAGTGAGCGCATATCTTTCTGATATGAAGGTAGCACTTTCCGCTCTCATTGATACTACTGACAAATGTGCGGCAATTGGAGAAAACAAAGAACAGGCAGCTGCTTACCACAGTGAAGTAGTACCTGCAATGGCAGCTCTTCGTGAGCCGGCAGATAAGCTGGAAATGATTGTAGATAAGGATTTATGGCCACTTCCAAGCTACGGCGATCTGATTTTTGAAGTATAATTAAAAGTGATGACTGGCTGGAAAGCATACCGGTAACTCGGATGGCTTTCCAGCCTTTTTCGTATTTCACTGGATTTCCGTTATAAGATCTGCTAAAATATAAAAAAACCAGAAAAGAAGGCAAATAAGATGGAAACAATGACATATGTAACAACCATATTGGAAAAAATCGTGGATATTCCAAGTCCCAGCGGATACACCAAAGAAGTGTTAAAGGCAGTGGAGAAGGAAGCTGCAGGGTTTGGATATGCTTGCTGTTATAATAAAAAAGGCGGACTGATTATTGAAGTTCCAGGTGAAGAAAAGGAAGTTCTTGGTTTATCCGCTCATGTTGATACCCTGGGCGCCATGGTGCGTTCCATCACCTCAAAAGGGATGCTCATTATGGTTCCAGTCGGCGGTTATATGATGGAGTCCATAGAGGGAATGTATTGCAAAGTTCATACCAGAACCGGAAAGACTTATACCGGTACAATCCTTACCAAAGAGCCTTCTGTTCATACTTATGACGACGCCAGAACTTTGGAAAGAAAGCCAAAGAACATGGAAGTACGGTTAGATGAGATGGTTGACAGTGAGGAAGATGTGAGAAAACTGGAGATATCACAAGGTGATTATATCAGTTTTGATCCCATGTTTTCCTATACGGAAAGCGGCTATATCAAATCCCGCCATTTAGATGACAAGGCTTCTGTAGCAGTTCTTTTAGGAGTTTTAAAAGACATCAGTGAATCTGGGAGAAAGCCCAAAAAGAAGTTAAAAATTGCAATCAGCAATTATGAAGAGGTGGGATTTGGCGCAAGCTGGATACCGGAAGACATTGAAGAGTTTATTGCAGTGGATATGGGGGCTCTTGGAGATGATTTATCAGGGGACGAACGAAAGGTATCAATCTGTGCACTGGACTCATCCGGACCTTATGATTATGAGATGACCAACCGTCTCATTTCCCTGGCAAAGGAGAAAAAGATTGATTATGCAGTGGATGTATTCCCACATTACGGTTCTGACGCCGGCGCAGCCATCCGTGGGGGACATAACATCAGGGCTGCGCTGATTGGACAGGGCGTACATGCTTCCCATGGAACAGAGCGGACCCATGTAAAAGGAATGGAACAGACATTAAAGCTGATTGAGGCTTATATAGAACTGATATAAAAAAAGGAGGTCCTGTGGGTAGGACCTCCTTTTTTCAGCCTTCTATGGAGATGTAATTGTTCTGTTCTATCTCAGTTTTCTTATTCTTTGGAACGGACAGCTTCAGAATTCCATTTTCAAATTTAGCACGTATATCTTCCTCTTTTACAGCATTGCCTACATAGAAACTACGGCTCATGCTACCAGAATAGCGTTCCCGGCGGATATAACGGCCCTCTTTGTCTTTTTCTTCTTTATTCTCTCCTTTTGATGCAGTTATGGTTAAATAGCCGTCTGTGAGCCGGGCTTTAATATCCTCCTTTTGAAATCCTGGAAGATCGATATCCAGTTCATAGCCGTCATCAACTTCCTTCACATCAGTTTTCATACCTTCTTTTGCGCCGAAAAAGGAACGGTCAAAGGGGAAATCCATCCAGTTACTCAATAAACTCTCACCAAAAATGCTAGGCATCATCATAGGTCATATCTCCTTTCCAATGATTAAATGATTTATTTGTTATATATGTAATATAACACGCATTGTTAGCACTGTCAACGGGTGAGTGCTAATTTAATAAAAAATTTATTTTTTGCTGTTATACCCCCAATTTCTTTCAAAATAATGAATATGGTAGTATGTTTTATTGTTTTTATGATATAATCATAGCCAGACAAAAACAAACGTATTTTGAGGTAAAGAATGAAACCACATACATTTGCAATCTGTGCATATAAGGATTCGCCTTATCTGGAATCCTGTATCCGATCGATTAAAACCCAAAGTGTGGAATCCGATGTGATTTTGTGTACTTCCACGCCAAGTACCTATATAAGAGGTCTGGCTGATCAGTACGGGATTCCCCTTTTTATCAGACACGAGAAAAGCAGTATCCGGGATGACTGGAATTTTGCCTATTACATGGCAGATGCCACATTTGTGACCATTGCCCACCAGGATGATCTGTATCAGAAAGACTATGTAAAAAATCTGCTGAATTGTTATGAACGATATCCGGACATGACTTTATTTACCGGCGGTTATGTTGTTGTAAAGAAGGACAAGCTGGCAGCATTTGAGCCGGTTGAATTTATCAAGCGGATTTTACGTCTGCCTTTAAGGCTGCGCTTCCTTAGTCATCTGTCCTGGGTTAAAAAAAGTGTCCTGCTTTTTGGAAATTCCATATGCTGTCCTGCATGTGCATATAATAAGGAACAATTGGGGGAACCACTCTTTACCTCCCCCTATCATTTTGCCCTGGACTGGGATACGCTTTACGAGCTGTCTAAGCGGCCAGGACGTTTTATCTGTGTGGAGAAACCCATTCTTTATTATCGGGTCCATGACGAAGCAGCGACAAAGGCAGCCATAGAGGATAACAGCCGTATAAAAGAAGAGACAGAGATGTTTAAAAAGATGTGGCCGGGACCAGTTGTAAAAGTGCTGATGCATTTTTACCGGAAGGCTTACCATGAATATGAATAAGAAAATGTCAGGAGGAAGCAGGATGAAGGTTGTATTATTAGCAGGGGGTCTTGGAACGAGAATCAGCGAGGAGAGTCATTTAAAACCAAAGCCAATGATTGAAATCGGTGAAAAGCCCATTTTATGGCATATTATGAAATATTATTCCCAGTTTGGATTCCATGATTTTGTGATCTGTCTGGGATACAAGCAGTATGTAGTAAAAGAATTTTTTGCGGATTATTTTCTTCATACCTCCGATGTGACGTTTGACCTTGCCAACAACAGCATGGAGGTACATAATAATTATTCCGAACCGTGGAAGGTAACCCTTGTGGACACGGGACTCAATACCATGACTGGCGGAAGAGTCAAACGGATACAGCCCTTTATAGGAGAGGAGCCGTTTATGCTTACCTATGGAGACGGAGTCTGTGATGTGGACTTAAATGCACTTTTAAAATTCCATGAAAGCCACGGGAAAATTGCAAGCATGACAACGGTTAATATTGCCCAGTTAAAGGGCGTTTTAGATATTGATGATAGCGATGTAGTGCGTTCCTTCCGGGAAAAGGACGAGACCGATGCCAGCCTGATCAACGGCGGATTTATGGTATTTAATCCTGAGATTTTTTCTTATCTGGAAGATGACTCCACAGTTCTGGAGCAGAAGCCATTACAGAGACTGGCAGCAGAAGGAGAACTGATGAGCTTCCATCACACCGGCTTCTGGCAGTGCATGGATACCCAGAGAGAGATGAAGAAGCTGGAAGATTTATGGCAGTCCGGGAAAGCACCCTGGAAGATATGGGAGAAATAATATGACGAATAAAACAAATGACCGCTGGAAGGAATTTTCTGAATTTTACAAAGGAAAGAGAGTTCTTCTTACCGGGCATACCGGTTTTAAAGGGGCATGGCTCAGCCGTATGCTGATAAAAGCAGGAGCAGAGGTAACTGGGTACTCACTCCAGTCACCAACGGATCCCGCTCTGTTTGAAGTAGCAGATATATCCGGACAGATGAATTCTGTCATTGGAGATATCCGGGATTTAAATCATTTAAAATCTGTTTTTGAAATGGCTAAACCGGAGATGGTTTTTCATTTAGCAGCACAACCCATTGTAAGAGATTCCTATAAGGATCCGGTTTACACCTATGAAACCAATGTGATGGGCACGGTGAATATTTTAGAATGTATCCGCCTTACTGAGACGGTTCGTTCTTTTCTCAATGTAACAACTGATAAAGTATATGAAAATAAGGAATGGGAATATGGTTACCGGGAATGTGATCCCTTAGATGGCTATGACCCATACTCCAACAGCAAATCCTGTTCGGAACTGGTGACCCACAGCTATGCCAAGTCTTTCTTTTCCCAGGGCAAAACAGCGATCTCCACTTCAAGGGCTGGCAATGTTATAGGGGGAGGAGATTTCGCAAATGACAGAATTATTCCGGACTGCATCCGGTCTGCCATGAAAAAACAGGAAATCGTACTTAGAAATCCTGATTCTACAAGACCTTACCAGCATGTCTTAGAGCCTCTGGCTGTATATATGACAATAGCCATGAAGCAGTATGAGAATTCTTCTTATCAGGGATACTATAATGTGGGTCCCGACGATAAGGACTGTGTCACAACCGGAGAGTTAACCAATTTATTCTGTGAAGCATGGGGGCAGGGAATTACCTGGTCTGTCACACCCGATGGAGGACCTCATGAGGCAAACTTCTTAAAGCTGGACTGTTCAAAGGTGAAAAAGGTATTTGGCTGGACACCCAGGTATGGAGTGAAGGAAGCCGTGGAAAAGACCGTGGAATGGACCAGAGAATATCTGGCCGGAGCAGATATGATTGAGGTAATGGACCGGCAGATCGAAGAATTTTTTAACTAATAGATTAAGAGAGGAAACAATTCTATGTTTGATAAAAAAACAGAAAAAGAAGCAAGGGAAGAAATCCTTGCACTTGTAAAGGAATACTGTGATACGTATCACAATCAGAAAAAGCCGTTTGAAGAAGGTGACAGAATTTCCTATGCGTCCAGAGTATATGACAGCAAGGAAATGGTTAATCTGGTAGACAGTTCTCTGGAGTTCTGGCTTACCTCAGGACGCTATACCGATGAATTTGAGAAGAAATTCTCTAAATATTTAAATGTGAGGTTTTGTTCCCTGGTCAATTCAGGATCATCAGCAAATTTACTGGCATTTATGGCACTTACTTCCCCGCTTTTAAAAGAGCGTCAGATTAAAAGAGGAGATGAAGTAATTACAGTAGCGGCAGGGTTCCCCACAACCGTAACGCCAATGATTCAATATGGCGCAGTACCAGTATTTGTTGACGTAACCATTCCCCAGTACAACATCGATGTTACCATGCTGGAGGCAGCACGCTCTGAGAAGACAAAGGCAGTCATGATTGCCCATACACTTGGGAATCCTTACGATTTAACGGCAGTTAAGGCATTCTGCGATAAATATAACTTATGGCTTGTGGAAGATAACTGCGATGCACTGGGCACCGTTTACACCTTAGATGGAAAAGAGCATTTCTCAGGTACCATCGGAGATATTGGAACCTCCAGCTTTTACCCGCCTCACCACATGACCATGGGAGAGGGCGGAGCTGTTTACACCAACGATTCCCTGTTAAACCGGATTATCCGTTCTTTCCGGGATTGGGGACGTGACTGTGTGTGTCCTTCCGGTACAGACAATTTATGCGGACACCGGTTTGACCGCCAGTACGGCGAACTTCCACTGGGATATGACCATAAGTACGTTTACTCTCATTTCGGCTATAATTTAAAGGCAACGGATATGCAGGCTTCCATTGGCTGTGCACAGATAGAGAAGTTCCCCTCCTTTGTTGAACGCAGACGTCATAATTTCAGCCGTCTTTACGAGGCATTAAAAGATACAGAGGGAAAACTGATTCTTCCGGAGGCCTGTCCTGGATCACGACCAAGCTGGTTCGGATTTCTTATTACCTGTAAAGAGGGCGTTGACAGAAACCAGCTGGTTCAGTATGTGGAATCAAAAGGTGTACAGACCAGAATGCTCTTTGCAGGCAATTTAACCAAGCATCCATGCTTTAATCAGATGCGGGAATCAGGAAGCGGATACCGGGTTGTAGGTGAACTGAAGAATACAGACCGGATTATGCAGGATACATTCTGGATTGGAGTTTATCCGGGTATGACCGATGAGATGATCGATTACATGGCAAAGACCATAAAAGAGGGCTTAAACCAGCAGGCTTAAGTTTTGTTTTTCTGATTCAGTCAGAATGGAGGAGTTATGAAGGAGTATGATTTGACCAAGGTGCATCAGGCGAATCTGGGTATTCTAAAAGAGATTGACCGGATCTGCCGAAAGCACGGGATCCAATATTTACTGGATGCCGGGACACTTCTGGGTGCTGTCAGACACAAAGGATTTATTCCCTGGGATGATGATGCAGATGTGGCGTTTACCCGTACCAATTATGAGGCGTTTTTGCAGGTGGTACGGTCGGAGCTGCCGGAAGACATGGAACTTCTTGAACCAAAGGATCTGAGAAGAGGAAAGGCCTTTTACGATTTCACAGCCAGAATTATTTATAAGAAAAGCAGAACCCATGAGGATACTGCTGAGATGAAATATTATGAAGGCAGACTGAATCATCTGTGGGTAGATTTATTTACCATTGATGAATTGCCGGAAAACAAGATCTCATCAACCGTAACTTTGCTGCTTCATACCGTTATCTATGGACTTTCCATGGGACACAGATATAAGCTTGATTTAAGAAAATACAGTCTGTTAAATGGAATATGCGTGGGAATTCTGGCGTTGATTGGCAAGTTAATTCCCATGGGGGTGTTAAGAAAACTTCAATACTGGGCAGCTGTGAAAGACCGGAAGAAAAAAAGCAGTCTGCGTTATTATAGTAATTATCAACCGGATTATTTATATGTGACCTTAAAGAAAGAATGGTGTGAGGAAACTGTGGATCTGGAATTCGAAGATACCAAACTGATGGCACCCAAGGGCTGGCATGAAGTTCTTACCTGGATTTATGGAGATTATAAGAAACTTCCTCCAAAGGAGAAGCAGGTACCCTCTCACTCTAGTACGGAAATTCAGATTTATGAATAAAAAAAGACTGCTGCAGATTTTGCAGCAGTCTTTTTTCAGGAATGTTCTAAATATTCCTTTGCATCCCGAAAGAAGCTGATGATAATGAGAAGAATGATAATGCCGATGGGGAAAGCGGCAATAATGGATACAGTCTGTAAATTTGCCATCGAATTTTCTGAGAAAATAAGTGCAATTGGAAATAGCATCAGAAGGATAGCCCAAAACAGCTTTACGTGTTTATGAGGCTCTTCATCTTCCGGCAGCTCCTTATAGGAATAGGAGGCGGCTACCAGTGTGAGTGCATCGAATGAGGTGGCATAAAAAGCAATCATGGTAAGAGCTAAAAGCACCAGACCCATCTTGAAAAATGGAAGTGTTTCTAAAATAGCCATAATAGTCTGATAAAGGTTTTGTGTTGCCTGGTAGATGCCCATAACATCAAGAATACCCTTTGTCTGAAGAGCAAGACTGTAATTACCTAATATAATAAAAGAAGTAAACGTTCCTGACAAGCCAAAGAAATATCCCCCCAGAACAGTCTGTCTGATCGTCCGCCCTTTGCTGATGGCGCCGATAAAAAAGGGAGTGGCCACACACCACACCATCCAGTATGCCCAGTAAAAGATGGTCCAGTTCTGAGGAAAGGAAGAGGTGCGAAGTGCATCAGTCCAGGTGGACAGACCGATAAAGTTTTGTGTCAGGTTACCGATTGCTGTTATTCCTGTTTCAATGGTATACCTGGCCTGACCTCCGCCAATGAGAACATAAAGGAGAAGCCCGAAGAATAAGTAGGTACAGGAATCAGCAAGCTTTGAAATTCCCTTCATGCCAAAATATACTGTAAACGTATATACTGCGCAGATAATGATCAGGATTGCTATGGTTAAGTATCTGGATTCAGGCAGTCCGGTCACCCGGCTGACTGCCATGGAAAGAAGCGGTGTTGCGAGAGAAAATGTGGTAGCTGTTCCTGCCAGTAAAGCGAAAACAGCGATTAAATCAATCAGTTTCCCGGCTGGCCCGTCTACCAGTTTACCAAGGATCGGACGGCAGGCCTCTGAATACTTTTGTTTTGTCCGTTTCTTTACATGAAGCATAAAACCAAATGCAACGGCCAGAACCAGATAAAAGCTCCATGGTATTGGACCCCAGTGAAACAGAGGATAGGTGGAAGCCCAGTCCTGTATAGAACCCATATCTTTTATGTGGGGTTCCC
>SVDT01000011.1 GCA_015057775.1 Paenibacillaceae bacterium
TACTACCATATTTCTGGCCTCTATCGTACTTTGGTTTGTACTCAATACAGGGTTTCATGGGTTTGTCACAGATGTATCACAAAGCTTTGCAGCCATGATTGGCAGAGTTTTAATTCCTGTGCTTACTCCTGCGGGACTGGGTGACTGGAGAATTGCGGTAGCACTTATTTCCGGGCTTTCTGCTAAGGAAGTGGTGGTTTCCAGTTTTTCTGTATTATTTGGAATCAGTAATATTAATTCGGCAGCAGGAATGGTTGAATTATCCGGATTGCTGGGCAATGTGGGATTTGGCGGAGTGAATGCATATGCGCTGATGATCTTCTGCCTGCTTTATTCCCCATGTATCGCTGCAGTTGCCACCATAAAGAAAGAAACCGGATCACTGAGATGGACGCTTGGTATGGTACTGTTTCAGCTGGCGGTTGCCTGGTTCTTTGCTGTAGTGGTGTACCAGATTGGAAGTTTGATTTTTTAATTGGATAGAGGATAAGCTGATGAATGATAAACTGCTTGTGGAAACTGCTGTTCTGGCAGGTGAGATTATGTTGATAAGTGGTGCGGAGATCTTTCGTGTGGAAGATACCATTGACCATATTTTAAGAAAAGCAGGTCGCAATACGGCGGAAGCCATCGTATTTTCCACAGGCATTTTTGCATCCTTAAACGATCCGTCCATAGAAGCGATTACAGTGGCAAGAAGGGTGACGGTCAGAAATACCAATTTAAACCGGGTTTATCTGGTGAATGATGTATCAAGAAAGCTTTGTGCAGACCTTATGACGGTGGAAGAGGCATTTGAGCGGCTGAAAGAAATACGAAAGACGGTTCAGTTTCATAAGAGGCTTAAGGATATGGGCTTTATGGGAGTGGCGGTATTTTTTACACTGCTTCTTGGCGGTAACGCAAGAGACTGCGTGGCGGCGGCTGTGACCGGAGCTGTATTGGCGGTTGCCATGGAGATTTCTCAAAAGATCCGTTTAAATGATTTCTGTGCCAATGCATTTTGCGCCTTCTTAATTGCTTTGACCACTCTTTTTCTGGAGAGATGGGGGCTGCCTGGCATTAAAAGTGATATTATTATAATTGGTGCCATCATGCCATTAGTGCCGGGAGTAATCTTTACCACAGCGATCCGCGATACGTTAAATGGGGATTATGCATCAGGTACGGCAAGAATTGTGGAAGCTGTAGTAATCGCTCTTGCAGTAGCGGCAGGAGTGGGAGCTGGTATGGGACTGTATCAGTGGCTGTCCGGGGGGTATTTTATATGGTGATTCAGACAGTTGGAGCATTTCTTGCAGTGATCAGCTTTTCTCTGATACTGGAGCTTCCGAAGAAGTATTTAATTCTTTCAGGAACCATTGGCGCGGTTGGCTGGTTAGTATACCTTCTTGTACAAGCCGCAGCCGGATCGGTCATAGCTGCGGCTTTTTTATCCACTCTTTTGGTAGCGCTGTTCAGCCATATTGCTGCAAGAGTGTGTAAAGCACCTGTTACGGTGTTTTTAGTAGCAGGAATCCTGCCTTCCGTGCCTGGTGCTTCTATATACCGAAGCGTGTCCTATGTGATCAGTAATGACCCGGTGCTTTCCAGTCACTATCTGGTGGAGACACTTCAGGTTTCCGGTGCCATTGCCATGGCAATTTTTATTATGGATTCATTGTTCCGATTGGGAAAGAAGAAGTAAAAGCAACGGACAGGTGGTTCTTTGATCTGGAATAGTGATAGATATGGTTGGAGAGGCGGTCTTCCTGAGGGACCTCCTCCTGATTGATGGAAAATACGGTTTCCGCCAGCTCTTCATAGGAAATATGATTGCTATGCGGGATTAGTAAGACTTCGTGAATGCTGGAAGGCAAAATGATTAAATCGCCTTCCATGCTATCTGCGAAGTCTTTTAATATGCCTTCATAGAACATACAGGCAGCTCCGTGGACACCGTAGGGATTAGTTAGGACATACATGGGAGGGGACAGGGGAGATGGGTCAAATAAACCGGACCAGTCTTCCTCTTTTATTTCCGTATCTGAAGATTTTCTTGCGATTTCTTTTATTACCTCCATAAGAGAAGTGATCTTTGCAGGAAATAAGTCTGGTGTGTTTAATTTTGCATACTCATATAAATCTTCGGTGGATAAGTTCCATAGTTTTTGATGGGAATTGTGGATAATGGCTGTGAGAAGCTGGTCGTCTTTCTTGTTTAAAGACAAACAGAAGATTAGTGATAAATCCAGATCTGGTATTGATATGTGGGGGAGATCGGTTAGAAGGGGACGGTTAGCCGGTTCATTGATCAGGCGAAAGATGATACGGTCTGTTAAAGGGCTTTCTGAGTGTAGTTCTTCTATAAAATTATCTTCTGGCAAATGCTGTGTCTGATATAATTCCATAATCTCGTCTACAACCTGGGGAAATGATTTTCCTTTTTTATAAGTATCATAAAATGTCTGAAGATAAATAGCCGGAGCCGTATGTTCCTGTGGCCTGCTGATACAGATACCGTCAAGGGTCAGTCCGTTGTTTTTCGTAATGCTTTGGAGTGTTAAGTTGTAGCCAGAGCCAAAGCGTTCTTCCAGTGATTCCTTTACTGCTTTTTGAAATTGTTCGTATACCATATTGTATACCTCCTTAGATTTGATTTATGTAAATCGCATGATGCGAGATACAGCACAGTGGATGAAAAATGGGGTTGGATATGATTGCCAGATATGCGATAGATAAGCAACAGAATCAAATCCATTATACATTAGTTGATAAAAAATGACAATATGTTTAGACATATTTGGAATTTTGTCGAAAAATCATTCAACTTAAATAGATTGTATAATTACAAAATTGGAAAATGGTATTATTGTATACACTGAAAAGACGAATAAAGGGTGAGGACAGTGAAAACAAAAGAAAAAAATAAACAGCTTCATGAAAGCAGGCCTAAGAAAAAACATTCGGGCCTTATTGAACTGATCGTTAAGAACGGCAGACGAATTGAAAAACTCTTTGCGCTGGCAGTAATTATATCTGCTGTCTGCGCCTGCTTTGTTCATGTTAATTATGATCTGAGCGAATATCTTCCCGACTGGGCACCAGCGAAAAAAGGCCTTAATGTAATGGAAGAAGAATTTGGATATCCAGGCACGGCAAGGGTAATGGTTGGCCCTGTTACTCTATATGAAGCAAAGGCCTATAAGGACCGGATTGCGGATATAGACGGTGTGGATATGGTGATGTGGGCAGATACCACCACCGATGTTTATAAAGCAAACATATTTATTAACTACGATGATATCCAGGATTACTATAAGGACAATTATGCTGTTATGGATATCATTTTTAAAGAAGGGGATTCCAGCAGTCTCACCAAGTCTGCAATCAGCCAGATGCAGAAGATGACAGGTGACAAAGGCTATTTCATGGGATCGGCGGTTCAGAACAAATCGTTAAATGAGACCCTTACCAGAGAGATCAGTATTGCCATGGCTATGGGAGTCGTAATGATTGCACTGGTATTGTGCGCAACGACCACTTCATGGTTTGAACCATTTCTCTTCCTGATGATTATGGGAATTGCAATTATCATTAATATGGGAACCAACCTGATGATTGGAACCATATCATTTATCACGTTCAGTGTGGCTGCTATCTTACAGCTGGCAGTAGCCATGGATTATTCAGTTTTCCTTCTGGACAGTTTTACAAAGGAACGGGAAAAAGGAGATGATCCGGTAACCGCAATTACCAATGCTCTTCACAAATCCATACCGTCCATACTTGCAAGTGGCGCAACAACCATTATCGGCTTTCTGGTTCTGATGCTGATGCGCTTTTCGATTGGATACGATCTGGGATTTGTTCTGGCCAAGGGAATTGTAATCAGTCTTGCAACGGTTCTGTTTTTAATGCCTTCTCTGTTGCTTCGTTGGGGAGACAGAATTAAGAAGACAGAGCATCGTTCTTTTATGCCATCTTTCCATGGGCTGGGAATTCTTGTACATAAAGTGCGTTATGGTGTTTTGACTGCAATTGCACTTCTGGTTATACCGGCTTTTATAGCCCAGAACATGAATGCATTTACATTTGGTAACGGTGCATTGGGATCCAGTCCTGGTACCCGGGTATATTACGATGAACAGCAGATTAACGGCCGTTTTGGGAAGAGTAATTTAATTCTTGCGGTTGTTCCCAATACCAATATGGTAACGGAAAAAAACCTGACGGATGAACTGAAAGATTTAGACTATGTGAGATCTGCTACCTCTCTGGCGGGCACCTTACCAGATGGTATACCGGAGAAGATTATACCGAAAAGCATTACCAGCCTGCTGCATACAAAGGATTACAGCAGAATTATGATTTATGTAAAATCCTCTGATGAAAGTGATTTTGCGTTTCAATGTTCGGATGAGATCAGTTCCATTGTAAAT
Organism: Paenibacillaceae bacterium; assembly: GCA_015057775.1. Lineage (GTDB taxonomy): Bacteria > Bacillota > Clostridia > Lachnospirales > Lachnospiraceae > Lacrimispora. The sequence goes on from SVDT01000011.1 coordinate 4,422, forward strand.
AAGTATTATCCGGAAGGGGCTTATATCACAGGGGTAATCCCATCCACCCAGAATATCAAGACCATTATCACGGAAGATTATAACTTTGTAAATATTCTTTCCATCCTGGGAGTCGGCCTGGTAGTTATGATTACGTTTAAGTCTCTGATTATACCTGTTGTTGTTCTGATCCCCATTGAAGTAGCTGTATTTATCAATTTTGCAATTCCTTATTTTAAAGGAGAGGATATATTGTATCTGGGTTATATTATTGTCAGCTGTCTTCAGCTGGGGGCTACGGTGGATTATTCCATTCTGATGACCAATAACTATATGGATATGAAGAAAAAATATCCGGAAAAGGCTAGGGCTATCAAGCACACTGTTTCCAAAAGTGCACTTTCTATCCTGACTTCAGGAACTATTTTAACGATAGTTGGATACGGTTTATATTTTATCTCATCAGTATCTGCCATTGCAGGTCTTGGACATTTAATAGGCAGGGGCGCTTTTATCAGTGTAATTATGGTACTATTCCTGCTGCCGGTTCTTTTAACCCTGGCAGATCCTGTTTTGATGTGGGAGGAAGGAAAACGGCAAAAGATCGTTGCTTCTCATCAGGCCGTAATTGAAAAGAAAAAAGCGTTCAAAGCCAACAGAATTGAAAAAAAGAAAGCTTTGCTGGAAGCGGAACAATCAAAAGACGTTAAAACAGAAGGTGGACAGAAAATAGACACAGAAGATAAGAAGCAGGAACAGGAGGAAGTGAAAAACAATGAAAAATAAATGGAGCGCAGCATATCGGCTGACAGCAGCGACACTCATCACTTCAATGATCAGTATTAATATGGCTGGAAATATTTACGCCGGACCGCCAGCTGTATCTGTGGACGAAACACTATATGTAAATCTGGACTATTACGGAAAAGAGACTGACAGCAGCGTGGTAAAAGGAGTCACATTAAATGGAATCCGTTCCTTTTCTGATTATGGAACTTATAAGGATATTACCAATATGTCAAATTATGCAAAGCCTGCTGTTGACGGAGACACAGTGACCTGGCAGCTTCCGGAAGATACAAAAGACCGTTTCTATTATGAATGCCAGTTAAATAACGGAGAAGTAGTTCTTCCATGGGATTTTGATATCTCCTATAAATTAAATGGTATACCAAAAGAAGCTCAGGATCTTTTACATGCGGATGGGCTGGTAGAAATAGACGTTCACTGCATTCCCAATAAGAATGCCAATACATATTATCAGAACAATATGCTTTTACAGGTTGCTACAATGGTAGATATGGAAGATGTCAATTCCGTTGAAGCGCCCGGAGCACAGATCCAGTCTCTGGGTACTTATAAGGCTGTTCTTTTTGCAGCTGTTCCAGGTCAGGAAAAGACATTTCATATTGAAATAAGTTCCCACGATTTTGAATCCAGCGGAGTAATTATGATGATGGTTCCGGGAACCCTGGATCAGATCAGTGATATTGCTGATGTGAAGGAGGCAAAGGATACATTTAAGGATTCAGCAGATGAGCTGCTTGATGGTATGAATGAAATGCTGGATACGCTGCACAATATCAGCAACGGTATGGATGTTACGAAAAAGGGACTGAGCCAGCTGCAGGGAGCAAGAGAAAACTTCGATGCATCAAAGGATGAAATAATCTCAAAAACAGATGCAAGTATAGACGGTCTGGAAGCTGCCAATCAAAAGATCAGTCAGCTTGCGCCGGATATCATGGCCAATAAGCAGGGACTTGATGATGTAAATAACAAAGTAAATACTTTGGTGGAAACACTTCAGGATTCCGGGGAAGATTTCTATAATTTATCTTCATCCTTAAGAGATTTAAAAGATTCCCTGGGAGATCTCCAAAGCGGCCTGGAGGAGTCTGATGCAGATCAGATTACAGGTGAGATTAAAGACATTGAGCAACAGCTTGATGGGATTCAGGGTGTTTTAAAGAAGCTTGGTTCAACTGCTTCCCCATCTTCGGCATTAAGTGCAGAAGATCTTAAGCAACAGGCAGAGAGCATGCAGCAGCTTATGGGTGATATGAATGATGTGCTTGATGACCTGGAGTTTTCTTTGGGAAAAGATGCGGTAGACAAGCTTCGTGCCCAGCTTCAGTCGGTTGCAGCTTCTGGTATGAGCGACACCAATGCTGCTGCACTGATTCAGACAGCAGCTGTATTATCCAAAATATTAAACTCCATGAACAACATCTTATCCAGTGTTCGTTATACAATATCCGGAATCGATGTTCAGGGAGGAGTTAAAGACAGTAAAGCAGTCGTAAGTAAGCTTGCGTCTATTACTTACGATATCGATACAACAATCGGAGATGTGGTTAGTTTAAATAAAACAAAAAATGATAACAAGGCAGCTTTTGATTTAATGCTTGATGATACGGCAGCTTCTGTAGAACAGATCAGTTCGTCGACCAACCAGGTGATATCCCTGTTCCGCAGTGTTCAAAACACTGTGAAAAATAATCGGGCAGCGGTGGAAGGCGGTACAAAGGATACCTTAAACGGTTTGATAGATATTTTGGAAAAGGCGGCGGAAACTTCTTCTACCACAAATAAGCTAAAAGGAGCCAATGAGAGTATCAGAAACAGTCTGGGTGAGAAGCTGGATAAAATTGCTGATGACAGCAATCTGCTGGAAATGAATTTAGATGATAAGATGGTATCCTTTACATCGGATAAGAACCAGACTCCTTCCAGTATCCAGATTATCTTAAGGTCACAGGAAATCTCAGAAGATGATGTAAATACCAATGCAGTTGATATTGAGCCGGCTCCTGTGGATGTGGGAGTATGGCAGCGGGTAAAGAATGTATTCGCAAAAATGTGGAATGCAGTTACGGGGATTTTTAGCTAAAAGCATAAAGGAATATTATAATAAAACGGGTGTAGATTGACGTGGTTAGTCTTCATCCGTTTTTTGAGTTTAGAAAGGAGGAAAATCAAAATAATATGATTATATAGTTATGCTTTATGGATGACACATAATCTTATACGCACTTAAAAATTAGATAGAATGATATATTTTACCAAACATATCTGTTTTTTTAAGGCAATATATGGTATAATTCAATCAGATATCCATTGAACCATAGCTTGATTATGATTTGTATCCTGGGGGTAAACATATGACTAATATTGTTGGGATTACAGTTTATGGAGTGTTATATTTAGTGGTTATGCTTTTGTTATTTGTGTTATTCTTTATTGGACGGGACTGGCTGATGTTCACCGGGTTGTCCGGCTTTTTAATCATGGGTCTCATATTGTCCATAACCGTAACCAGATATAATTATATTGATATGATACACAATAAGAATATGGTGGAAGTCAGCAGAACGGAATCTATTCCTGAGGTTGTTAAAGTAGGTAATATATACAGGAGCAACTGGAAAACGGTCCAGATCGCGTATGGTTTACCTAAAACTCAAAAGGAGTATTATTCCGTAATGAGAAGCAGGTGTGGACTATTTGTCATTGAGGGAGGGGTTTTGCATACCAAAGGGGGCAGTGATTATAATTGAATAACTTAGCAATTAGAATGTGATAAGCATGCCAGATGAAACTTTTGGTATGTATGGCTGCATAGTATGAATAAGGCTTATAAAAATATTTTTAATGTTTTACTCATTATTTCAGTTGTTATGGTTGCTTTTTTGGTAATTTGCCATAGGGTCAGGTATGTTTTATACAAGAGAGAGATAAACTTATATTTTTAGACAGCTAGTAACAGTTAGATTGATACTGGTTGTTTTTTGTTCGCCCTGCGTGCGGCAGGAGTATATTTTATTCCTGGTATTGGAAATATTGCAATTGCTGCGACAGGCGCTATATTCGTAGCTGGCGTATCAATAGCAGCAGGAACCTGGTTATACAATACTATTACTGATTGGCTTAGTGATTCTGATTCTCTATAAATTGCCAAATAAAAGGAAAAATTCCAGCTAGGTTAAGGGGTGAAAACGGAGATGTTGATTTAGGAAAGTTTGATTAAAATGTTAAAGGAAAAACTAGTTATAAAGAAAAAGGTGGCTGGACAATTGATAAAGATAATGCTGGTCATGGAGGAAGAAAGTGGAAGTTGAAGGACAAGGATGGGAATAGAGTTGCTTCACTGGGAGAGAATGGGGAAGTACTTGCAAATTAATGAGGTATAATACTTTATGTATGAATTAATAGAATCATTTCAAAAATCAGATGATTATTATTTTATTGATTTTATTCCATATGAAACAAATGATGTGAGCTTTCTGGATTTGGAGGAATATTTTGAAAGTACTTATTTACATACTTTTGCAGATAAAATATCCAGAATTGCTTTGAAGATGATTTATTTCCTTCATTGCGAAATTTATTTAACTGAAGCTCCAATACCTGTTGAGTTGGAACATGAGATTTCTTTTGACGTTAATATCCGAAACAGTTCTCCGGATAAATTAGCATATATAATAAACAAGATTGTATCAATGGATTTTTCTTCGGCACAAATAATCTTTACAGAGCCTCAGTTTCTTATAAGTATTGATGGGGGATTTTCAGTTTCTATTTATAAACCAACTGATCAGGTTCTTCAAATATTGAAGAAACTAGTTTCACAGGAGGGATTATTTTTGAAATATAGGAAGCCCCCTGATGTAAAGTTGATCATGTAATACATATTTAAATGAGAATAACTGAATATATAAAGGTTTTCTGTAAAAAAGGCTTCTGAATGAACTTACCCCCATAAGTTAGACCGAATCTAATTTATGGGGGTAAGTTCATTCTGGGATGCCTTTATTTTTATGTATATATCTTTTAATAAACAGTGGGCTGTACCTATGATATTGTTTGGCTTAATCGGCATGTTAATGAAAATTTAAATATTAATCATATGATTGTATCAAAACACGTCAGGTGATGTCGAAAAAGAGAAAATATAACATAAATTATGGACTATGATACAGGTTTTATTTAAGAATAATGTAAGGGATAAACTGTTGTTATAAAATTTTAAAAGAACTATAATAGAAATGAAAACACGGCCGTATTTTCATACAAGAGTTAGCGATAACTAATTGATATATAAGGAGAAAAAATATGAGATTGAAAAAAGCTTTAGCTATCATATTGTCTGTAACTACCGTGACAGCATTAACTATTACACCTGTCTCCGCGGCAGAAAGTGACTTTGAATCTACAGCAGGAGTTTTATCGGAAAACCTGGAAGATAATATTGAAATACTTGGTGACACTTCGGTGTTGGTAGAGTCCCAGGGATCGTCAGAACTTGTAACCGTTGCAGAAGATGATAATACGAGAACAGTTACCATTAAAAACCTGGAGACAGGTAAGGAAAATTATTTAAAATATGATAAATTATCTAATACAATCTACTCATCTATTACGGGTAAAACGGTTGATATAAGCAATCAAGGCAACAAAGGCGGCATTACTTTAAAATCAGAAACATCTTATAGTACTGAATATATCTCTTATGCAGAAATTAGAGATACCATAGGTACAACGGCCACTGTAGCGGGAGTTGTTGGTTTAATACTGACAAAAGTTCCAGGAGCACAAATTGCTGGTGGCATAACTGGTACAATCAGCACAATTGTAGGAGGCGGCACTTTACTGATCCCTAATGATTCTAGTCATGGATTAAAATTATCCATAAAAACCGTAAAATACTACAGAACCAGAATGGGCAGACGACAAGTATATAAAATTACACATCAGATAACATCTGTTCGTACATATTAAAATGAAAAAAAATATGAAAACAATCTCCATGATTGTATTTACGGTTTTTACAATTATTATGTGGAGTGCAAATCATTATAAATTGTATAACAGCCTTTTACAAATGCTGGCGGTATACATTGTTATCATATCAAGTCTGATTAGTTTCATATGGATGCTTAGTATAAAAAAGAGTTATAAATATGTATTTTCTATATTACTCATTATTTCAGCTTTTATAGTTGCGTTCTTTGGAAAATTGCCATAGGCAGAATGAAAAATAAACAAAACCAGTCGGTATCGGCTGGTTTTTATTTAAATGAGATATTTTACTATGAGAAGCAGCAAAACATAATTCTGTAGTTGCAGCGGTCTGAATTTTAATTTTTTGGTATTAAAAACTTGTTTAAGTGGATATATATGGTTAAGAAGAACGATTCAAAATAAATTTAAAATAAATTGCTCAGAATGGTTTAAGAAACTGTAAACTAAAAAAATCCTTTTAAAACAAGGATTTTTGGTTAATAATTCTATATAATTATAGTGCATCTGATAGGAATCGAACCTACGCACGCGGCTCCGGAGGCCACTGCTCTATCCACTGAGCTACAGATGCATCTTTTACATTCTACTATAGATTGTTTTAAAGCGCAAGAGTTATTTGTTGATTTTTGGCTGTTTTTTTGTTAGAATAGAGAGGAGATTGTTTCTCCAGGAGGTCAGGTCTAATGAAGGACTTATTAGGAAAATGGAATGGGCTGAAAGCGGAAACCAGACGGTTTTTGAAGTTTCTTGCCATACCATTGGTTGCAGTAATACTGATCATGGCGGTGGTTGTTTTGGACAAAGCCGGACAGCCCGCGAATGAGCCGGAAACGGTCTCTGCCAAGGCGGAGAGTACATCACCGCAAAGCGATGAAAATCAGCCGCAGAAGGTAAAAGTTGCACTGCAAAAGGATGCGGTGCCCGAATTGAATGATTTGATGAAGTCATACTTTAACGCCAGAAAGAGCTGCGACAAGGACGCACTTTCTAAAGTTTATGGCGGTAAAACCGGGGAAGAGAGCCTGGATCAGCTGGCTTCCAGAATGGAAGAAGAGGTAAAGTTCTATCAGAGTTTTGAAAATCTGGAATGCTTTTCTACACCTGGAATTGCAGATGGTGACTATGTGGTTTATGCCAGATTTGATGTGAAATTCCGTCAGGCAGAGACGATGGCTCCAAGCCTGATTGTATGCTATGCAAAGACTGCATCGGATGGAAGCTGCTACCTGGTTGCAGATAACAGCAAAGAAGAGTCTGAATTTATGCAGGAAGTAAACCAGTCTGATGAAGTGCAAAAGATGGCAAAAGAGGTAAACGAAGGTCTTGAGAAGGCTTTAAAGTCCGATGAGAATCTTCTGGCAGTTTATAATACCTTAAAAAAAGGGGAAGAAGAGCCGGAAGCTGCTGCAGAAACCACTGGGGAATCAGACAGTGAGTCATCTGGTGAACCTGCCAGTGAATCAGCCAGCCAGTCGAACAATAGTTAAAACAGATGCTTCTCTGCGTGGCACCGTGCAGAGGAGCATTTTTGATAAAGGAGAGTAGTTTTATGAACGTCAGAGATTTTTATTTTGATTTACCTCAGGAGCTGATTGCACAGGATCCGTTAGAGGACCGGTCGGCTTCCAGACTGCTGGTTCTGGACAAGCATACGGGAGAGATCGAACACAGACATTTTAAAGATATACTGGATTACTTAAAAAAGGGAGACTGTCTGGTTATTAACGATACCAAGGTAATTCCGGCAAGGCTATTTGGTGTAAAAGAAGGCACTGAAGCAAAGATCGAGATTCTTCTATTAAAAAGAAGAGAGAATGATATCTGGGAAACTCTTGTGAAACCGGGAAAGAAAGCAAAAGTCGGAACTGTCATTTCATTTGGAGAGGGACTTTTAAAAGGAACCGTGATTGACGTGGTGGAAGAAGGAAACCGTCTCATCCAGTTTTCTTATGAGGGTATTTTTGAAGAGATTTTAGATCAGCTTGGTCAGATGCCCCTGCCACCCTATATTACCCACCAGCTTCAGGATAAAAACCGGTATCAGACTGTTTATGCCAAGAATGAAGGCTCTGCTGCCGCACCAACCGCAGGTCTGCATTTTACAAAAGAATTATTAAAGAAGATACAGGAAAAAGGAGTGGAGATTGCCCATGTTACACTTCATGTGGGACTTGGTACATTCCGCCCGGTTAAGGTGGATGAGATAGAAGCTCATCACATGCACTCTGAATTCTATATCGTTGAAGAAGAGGAAGCAAGAAAGGTTAATGATGCCAAACGAAATGGGGGAAGGATCGTCTGCGTAGGAACCACAAGCTGCAGAACCGTGGAATCTGCGTCAACGCAAGACGGTATATTAAAGGCAGGAAGCGGATGGACTGAAATATTTATTTATCCGGGTTATCGCTTTAAGATACTGGATTGCCTGATTACCAATTTCCATTTGCCTGAATCCACCTTAATTATGCTGGTATCTGCGCTTGCGGGGAGAGATCATGTACTTCATGCATATGAGGAAGCAGTTCGGGAGAGATACCGTTTCTTCAGCTTTGGCGATGCCATGTTTCTGACTGACCAGAAGGATCGGGGTACAGTCAATTAAAAAGTTATAAAAGGGTTGTTGGTATCTGTTATTTGCTAAATGAGACTGGGGGAAGATTTTATGGAAGAAAAGAGACATATGGTAGGAGGAATATCCAGAAAATCGCTGGAGCGCCTTCCCGTTTATCATCATTATCTGGAAAAGAAAAGCAGCGATGGATTAGAAACCATTTCCGCACCCGCCATTGCTTTGGATCTTCAGTTAAATGAGGTTCAGGTCCGAAAAGATCTGGCATTAGTAGCCAAAACAGCAGGAAAGCCCAAAATGGGATATGTAATTAAGGAATTAATTGCAGATATGGAGGAATTTCTGGGATTTCATAACACCAATCAGGCAGCACTGGTAGGCGTTGGATATCTGGGAAAAGCACTGCTTTCCTATAAAGGCTTTGAACAGTACGGGGTTGAAATTGTTATGGCTTTTGATGCTGACGGAAGAAAGGTGAATACCAGAATCGGTGGAAAGATGGTGCTTTCCATGGATAAACTGGAAAACCTTTGTCAGCGAATGAATATACACATTGGGATTATTACCGTTCCTGCTGAATATGCCCAGGGGGTCTGTGACAGGCTGGTGGCAGGCGGAGTGAAGGCCATCTGGAATTTTGCCCCCATTCATCTGACTGTACCACCCCATATACTGGTTCAAAACGAGAATATGGCAGTTTCGCTTGCAGCACTGTCAAAGTATCTGTATGAAGTGGAAAAGAACGGTTGGCAGGAGACAAAGGAGGAAGATGATTGAATACCGTGCTATTGCAGTATGCGGTTGAAGTGGAAAAGACCGGTTCCATTACACAGGCAGCAGCCAATTTATACATGGATCAGCCGAATCTCAGCAAGGCGATTAAGACTTTGGAAGAAGGCCTTGGGGCGCCTATCTTTAAACGGACTTCCAAAGGAGTTGTGCCCACTGCCAGAGGAAGGATCTTTTTAGAACATGCCAGAAATGTTCTGATTCAGATTGATGAAATGGAACATCTGTATAAAACAGGAGATGGAAGCGGTGTGGAGTTTTCTCTATCTATGCCCAGAGCCAGTTATATCAGCACAGCATTTTCCGGTTTTATAAAGGAAATGGGCGCTGAATCCATGATGAACGTATGGCTTCGTGAGACCAATTCCACAGATACTATCAGGGATGTGGAGACAGGAGAGTACAATCTTGGTATCATCCGGTATCCGGTTGCTTCTGAAAAGTATTATGCAAGGGAGACCGCTGCGAAGGGGCTGATTATGGAATCTGTTTTTGAGTATTCTTTAAGGATCCTGATGTCAAATGCCCATCCTCTTGCAGATAAGAGTGTGATAGAAGCCGAAGATTTAATGAATTTTATTGAGATTGCCCATGGAGATGTTGTTTCCAGCAAAAACGACGATATTGGAGGGGGAATGAAATATCCCAAATCCCCAAAGAGAATTTATGTATATGAACGGGGCAGCCAGTTTCAGCTTTTGTGTGACAATCAATTGACCTATATGTGGGTATCTCCCATGCCGGAAGAGCTGCTAAAGCAGTATCAGCTGGTGGAAAAACAATGCGTGAAGAAGAAACGTTTCAGGGATTCATTTATCTGCCGGAAGGGGTATTCACTTACCGGCTGGGATAAGAAATTTCTTGAGCAGTTAAGCTGTGTAAAAGAAAAATTGGCAGAATAAGAATGTTAAATATATATCAGTATTTATATACTGATATATATTTTTTTACCTTTGTAATTCCTCTCTGTTTGAACTACAATTATCTCATAGAAACGACAGGAATTTCACAAGGAGGGTTTTACAATGGCTAGATTTACATTACCCAGAGACCTTTATCATGGAAAAGGCTCCCTGGAGGAAATAAAAAACTTAAAGGGAAAGAAAGCAATTGTTGTCGTAGGCGGCGGCTCTATGAAGCGTTTTGGCTTTCTTGACAGAGTGGAAGCATATTTAAAAGAAGCTGGATTAGAAGTAAAACTGTTTGAAGGGGTAGAGCCTGATCCCAGCGTTGAAACTGTAATGAAGGGTGCCCAGATGATGCGGGAGTTCGAACCGGACTGGATCGTTGCAATCGGCGGCGGATCACCGATTGATGCGGCAAAAGCAATGTGGGCATTTTATGAATACCCGGATACAACATTTGAGGATTTATGCATTCCTTTTAATTTCCCGACTTTAAGAACAAAAGCACAGTTCTGCGCCATTCCTTCTACTTCCGGTACTGCTACCGAAGTTACGGCATTCAGCGTTATTACCGATTATCACAAGGGCATCAAGTATCCCCTTGCTGACTTTAATATAACACCCGATGTGGCAATTGTTGACCCGGATCTTGCTGAGACCATGCCTAAAAAGCTGACAGCTCATACAGGTATGGATGCAATTACCCATGCAATGGAAGCATATGTTTCCACTCTTCACTGCGATTATACCGATCCTCTTGCGCTTCATGCGATCAAGATGATACATAATGATTTAATTGATTCCTATAACGGAGATATGGCTGCACGTGACCGCATGCATAATGCACAGTGTCTTGCAGGTATGGCATTTTCCAATGCACTCCTTGGAATCGTTCATTCCATGGCTCATAAAACAGGAGCTGCTTATTCTGGCGGACACATTGTGCATGGCTGTGCCAATGCAATGTATCTTCCAAAAGTTATTAAGTTTAATGCCAAAGACGCAGAAGCAGCAAAGCGTTATGGTGAGATTGCCCGTTTCATTGGTTTAGATGGCAACACAGATGAAGAACTGGTTGATGCATTAATTGCTGAGATCCGTTCCATGAACAAGGAGCTGGATATTCCTACCTGTATTAAGGAATACGAAGGCGGAATCATTGACGAAGCAGAGTTCAATGATAAATTAGCGGCAGTAGCTGAGTTAGCAGTTGGTGATGCATGCACCGGCTCCAACCCACGGGCAATTACCCCGGCAGAGATGGAGAAGCTGTTAACCTGTTGTTACTATGATAAAGAGGTAGATTTTTAAGATAATCTCCAATAAAATGTATGCAATGTGTATCGCAGGCGCAGAACCGTTTGGTTCTGCGCCTGTGGTGCGTAAAAAGGAATTTGACAGCAAAAATCATCTGTGATATGGTAGTCAGGAAAAAGATTAGAAAGTGTGGACCAGAAAGATGAAACAGGCATTACTAGTAGTGAGCTTTGGGACAAGTTATAACGAAAGCAGAAGTAAGACCATAGAAGCCATAGAACAGGCTCTGGCAGCTGAATTTCCTTCTTATGAATTAAGACGGGCTTTTACCAGTCGGATTATTATAGATATATTAAGAAAACGGGATAATATTAAGATTGACGGAGTGGAAGAAGCCATGGAAAAGCTGGCAGCAGAAGGCTTTAATCGGGTATTGATCCAACCGACTCTTGTAATGGGTGGAGAAGAATATGATTGTATCGTCAATGCTGTAAAAAAACAGGAAGATTCCTTTGACCAGTTGATTATCGGTGCACCCCTTCTTTCTTCTGAGGAAGATTATTTAAAACTTACGAAGATCCTGACGGAAGATACAAAGGAATATGATTCGGAAGGTACGGAGATTGTGTTTATGGGCCATGGTTCCGAACATGAAGCCAATGCCGCCTATAACCGCCTGGCTGGAATTTTGAAAAAACAGGGATATACCAGGTATCATGTGGGAACGGTAGAAGCAGAACCTTCCATTGATGATGTAATAGAAGCACTAAACGGGAAACAGTCAAAACAGGCAGTTCTTCAGCCCATGATGATTGTATGCGGAGATCATGCTCATAATGATATGGCTGGGACAGATAGTGATTCGTGGAAAAGCCGGCTGGAAACTGTTGGTTATGATGTGATCTGCCGGTTGAAAGGAATGGGTGAAATTGAAGGTGTACGCCGGATGTTTGTGGAACACGCAAGGGAAGCCGGTAAAAAATTGGAGGATCAGGAATGAAAAAAGGAAAAGCAGCGGTTTTGGCGGTCTGCCTGGCTGTCAGTCTTCTTACCGGATGTCATAGAAAAATAGAGCCAATCAGTAAATCAGGATTTTTGTTAAATACATTTGTAACAGTTACTCTTTATGATAACGATGATCCTAAAATTTTAAAGGAATGTCTGGATCTGTGCCGTTCCTATGAAAATATTTTCAGTAAAACAATTGAAAGCAGTGAAGTTTATAAAATCAATCACAGACCTGGACAGGAATCATCTGTGAAGCTGTCACCGGATATGGCTGCCCTGCTTTCCAAGGGGTTTTATTATTCCAAAATATCCAATGGTGATTTTGATGTTACCATTGAACCGTTGTCTTCCTTATGGGACTTTACAGCTTCAAATCCCGTTATTCCCCCCTCGGATGAAATCAGTGCTGCGGTGAAAAAAGTAGGTTACCAGAATTTAAAGCTTGAAGATGATACCCTTACCTTTTTATCTCCCGACACTTCCATTGACTTAGGGGCGATTGCAAAGGGATATATAGCAGACCGCATGAAAGATTATCTTCTTGAACAGGGAGTGAAAAGTGCAGTGATTAATCTGGGTGGAAATGTACTCTGTGTTGGGAAGAAACCAGATGGAAGCCCTTTTAAGATTGGACTGCAAAAGCCCTATGCAGACAGAAATGAGACCATTGAAACGTTAAATATAGAAGATATGTCTGTGGTATCCTCCGGGGTTTATGAGCGCCATTTTGAAAAAGACGGGGTGAACTATCATCATATTTTAAATCCCAGAGACGGCTTTCCCTATGAGAACGGGCTGGTTTCCGTCACCATTCTTTCAAAGCTTTCGGTTGATGGGGACGCATTATCTACCACCTGTTTTTCTATGGGACTGGAAAAGGGAATGGAGCTGTTAAATTCCATGGATGATGTTTATGGTGTTTTTATTACAGAGGATGGCAAGGTACACTACACAGAGGGGGCTAAGGACTTTCTGGTAACGTCCCCTTAGATTCCCTTTACAATTTCCGGTGCCTATAATACAATAGAGGAAATGTGTCTTACAGGAGAACAGCTATTATGATTAAAAAAATATGGGACAAGGTTATGAACCGTGAGGTCATATCCTATTTGGTATTTGGTGTCCTTACCACGGTAGTCAACTGGATCGTGTATGTTGGAATGGTGAAGGCCGGAGTCGACTATCGGATCAGTACTGCAGCAGCCTGGCTGGTTTCTGTGCTGTTTGCATTTGGTGTTAATAAAATCTTTGTATTTCAAAGCTATGATCTGCATCTGGGATTTGTGGTAAAGGAGATGATTTCCTTTACTGCATGCAGGGCTGCATCAGGCGTCATGGAAATGGTTCTTATGGTGATAATGGTTTCCTGGCTCAATATGGATGAATATGTAAGCAAAATACTGGTGTCCATCGTTGTTGTGATTGTAAATTATGTATTCAGTAAGCTTTTCATATTCCGAAAGAGTGAGGTTCCCCCTTGTAAAGAGAGGTAAGTAAAATGGAACGCGATGACGATATTGAAAAGATTTCAAAGGAATTAGAGGATATTTTAAAGATGACATCAGATGAAAAAAAAGATAAAACACCGGACATCCAGGAAGGGAATAAAACGGATGACAGACAGAAGACAGGTTTTTTGGGGGACGAGGGAGAAGAAAAACCGGATTATGAATCCATGCCTGTCATAAGGCTGGAGGTTCCGGTAGAAGGAATGGAAGAACTTTATGATTTTGATGATTCCAATGAAGACAGTGAATCTTATTCCGTTGACGAATCTGTAAATACAGAGGAATACGGAGAAGAAATGGGGGAAGAAGAACCATTTGAAGAAGAGCACCAGGAGGTCTTACGTTCCTTTCGGAAAAAAGAGCATAGAAGTGGTAGTCTGGTAAAGGACTCTGACGGTCTGATTGCCGCCTTTTTTGTGCCTGTGATAATCATGATCATTATATTTGCCCAGAGAGGGATCTTTCCCTTTGGAGAAGAAAGCTTTTTAAGAACGGATATGTATCATCAGTATGCACCTTTTTTCTCTGAGTTCCAGTATAAGCTGACTCATGGAGGCAGCCTGTTATACAGCTGGGATATTGGCATGGGAGTTAATTTTTCAGCTCTTTATTCCTATTATCTGGCAAGTCCCTTAAACTGGCTGATCGTTCTCTGCCCGAAAAAATTTATCATTGAATTCATGACCTATATGATTGTGGTAAAGATTGGGTTAAGCGGTCTTGCTTTTTCCTGGTATCTGCGCAGGCATTTTAAGACAGTTGATTTTGGAATCGCGTTCTTTGGTATTTTTTATGCATTATCCGGGTATATGGCAGCGTATAGCTGGAATATTATGTGGCTGGACTGTATTCTTTTGTTCCCGCTTATTATGCTTGGATTAGAGAAACTGGTTCAGGAAAAGAAATGCATTCTTTACTGCATTACACTTGGGTTATCAATTTTATCCAATTATTACATATCTATTATGATATGTATTTTTATGGTCTTCTATTTCCTGGCACTTCTGATTCTGGAAGGAAGAAAACCATGGAAAGAGGTTCTGATAAACGGGGTTCATTTTGCAGTGTATTCCCTTCTTGCAGGTGGTTTGGCTGCAGTGGTACTGCTGCCTGAAATCTATGCCATGAAGATGACAGCCTCTGGAGATATTAACTTTCCCCAGACATTCAGCTCCTATTTTTCTATCTTTGATATGATAGCAAGACATTTGCCTGCAGTGGAAACAGAAATCGGACTGGATCACTGGCCGAATATTTACTGCGGCGTGGCAATTCTTATATTTTTCCTTTTGTATCTTGGATGCAGGAAGATCCGGCAGAAGGATAAGATTGTCATGTGTTCCCTTTTATTGTTTTTTTATGCCAGCTTCTCTATTAATGTACTTAATTTTATCTGGCATGGATTTCACTATCCAAACAGCCTTCCCTGCAGGCAATCCTTTATCTATATCTTTCTCATACTGACAGCAGGATATCATGCTTATATCTATTTACATGAGATACCATGGAAACATGTTGTGACAGCTTTTTTTGCCACTGTAATCTTTGTGATTATGGCTCAGAAACTGATTACAGACGATGCCTTCCATTTTTCTATTTTTTATGTTGCCATCATTTTTCTGGCAGTATATACAGGACTGATCAGCCTTTATCAGAGAGGAATCAACCGGAATCTGCTTGTTTTGCTGGCTCTTGGAGTGGTAGCTTTAGAAGCAGCAGTCAATACTACGGTTACAAGTGTTACAACTACAAGCCGTACAAACTATGTAAAAGATAATAAGGCTTCCATTGACTTAACAGAAGGTCTGCTGCCTAACCCCGATTTTTACAGGGTGGAAAAGGTCACAAGAAAAACTAAGAACGACGGTGCATGGATGAATTTTCCATCAGTATCCCTGTTTTCGTCTACTGCCAACGCGGATCTGTCTAAATTTTTTAAAAAGCTTGGCTGTGAAAGCTCAACCAACGCCTACAGTATAACAGGCAGCACTCCTTTGGCAGATGCACTTTTTGCTGTGAAATATGCCCTGTACTCCGAAGAGACGGGAGAAAATGAAGTATCCTCTCTTGTATCGGTTCAGGATGACATGCAGCTGTGGAAGAATAATTATGCACTTTCATTAGGCTTTATGATGCCATATGATGTGGAGAATAACTGGCAGTTGGAGCTTACTAATCCGGCTGAGGTTCAAAATGATTTAGCGGTGGTATTAGGTGCAAGTCCGGTGCTTTCAGAAGTACCCAGTGAAGTAAAAGGAAAGAGCTTTACATTCACTCCTGATACAGATGGTGATTACT
Source organism: Paenibacillaceae bacterium (assembly GCA_015057775.1). GTDB lineage: Bacteria > Bacillota > Clostridia > Lachnospirales > Lachnospiraceae > Lacrimispora. Next base: position 20,540 of record SVDT01000011.1, read on the forward strand.
ATGTTTTTGTCAGCAACAAGAAGGTTGAAAAAGTCGTTGCACTTTTGGGAGAAAAGACAAAAAACTTTGATAATGTAAGCCGTGGATATTTACTGGAGCTGGGCTATTTAAAATCGGGAGAAGAAGTTACACTTCGAAATGATGACAATGATCAGGATTTAATAGCAAGTGCTTACCGTTTTCTTCCCCAGGGCCTGGAATCTGTTTATCAGGTGTTAAATAAGAATCCGCTTAAGCTTACAAAGTGGACCGATACCCAGATTAAGGGAACGGTTGATGCTGAGAAAGCAGGACTTTTGTATTTAAGCATTCCTTTTGACAAGGGCTGGTCTGTAAAGATCGACGGGAAGGAAGCAGAACCCTATAAAATATTTGATACGTTTTTAAGCGTTCATATGACTGCCGGAACTCATGAAGTTACCCTTGAATATATGCCGGAGGGCTTAAAAGCCGGAGGAATGATTACAGGAGGAAGTATCCTGATCCTTCTGGTGCTGACAGGCCTGGCAGCAGGAAAGAACAAAAAACGCAAACCCATGCGGACACATACAACTAACTAAGGAAAGAGGAGAACTATTATGAAATTATGGGGCGGTCGCTTCACCAAGGAAACCAATCAGCTGGTTCACAATTTTAACGCATCCCTGTCTTTTGACCAGAAGTTTTATCATCAGGACATTGAGGGAAGCATTGCCCACGTTACAATGCTTGCAAAACAGGGAATCATCAGTGAAGAGGACCGGGATAAAATTATTGATGGTCTGAAAGGAATCTGTGCCGATTTGGAAAGTGGAGCCCTTACAATCACAGCGGAGCATGAAGATATCCACTCCTTTGTGGAAGCAAATTTAACGGAACGGATTGGAGAAGCAGGAAAGCGTCTCCATACCGGAAGAAGCAGAAATGATCAGGTGGCTCTGGATATGAAACTGTACACCAGAGACGAAATCGATGAACTTTCCGCTCTTGTAAAGGGGCTTTTAAAGGAACTTCTGGCATTAATGGAGAAAAATCTGGATACCTATATGCCTGGTTTTACCCATTTGCAGAAAGCCCAGCCAATTACCCTGGCTCATCATGCAGGTGCATATTTTGAGATGTTTGACCGGGACTATTCCCGCCTTTTGGATATCAGAAAGAGAATGAACTGCTGTCCCCTGGGTTCCGGAGCTTTGGCAGGAACCACCTATCCTCTGGACCGTGAATACACCGCCAAGCTTCTTGGCTTTGATGGACCTACCTTAAACAGCATGGACTCGGTTGCAGACAGAGATTACTTAATTGAACTTTTAAGTGCCTTATCAACTATCTCCATGCATTTAAGCAGGTTCTGCGAGGAAATTATTATATGGAATACCAATGAGTACCGTTTTGTTGAAATTGATGATTCCTACAGTACGGGAAGCAGCATTATGCCTCAGAAAAAGAATCCTGATATTGCAGAGCTGATCAGAGGTAAGACAGGACGGGTTTATGGAGCACTTATTTCCATTCTGACTACCATGAAGGGGATTCCTCTTGCTTATAATAAGGATATGCAGGAGGATAAGGAACTGACTTTTGATGCAATTGATACAGTAAAAGGCTGTCTGGCTCTTTTTACAGGAATGATTTCCTCCATGTCCTTCCGTAAGGATGTGATGGAGGTCAGTGCAAAGAATGGTTTTACCAACGCTACCGATGCCGCAGATTATCTGGTAAACCACGGAGTTCCTTTCCGTGATGCCCATGGAATCGTTGGTCAGCTGGTCCTTTTCTGCATAGAGAAAGGTATCGCTCTGGATGATATGACTCTGGAAGAATACAAAGCCATCAGCCCTGTTTTTGAAGAGGATATTTACGATGCAATCAGCCTAAAGACCTGTGTGGAAAAGAGAATGACCATCGGAGCCCCAGGCCAGGAGGCAATGAAAAAGGTAATTGAAATATATAAAAAGAGAATAGAAGAATAAGAGCAGAGCAGTCAGAAAGATCCGTGCACCATGTACGGGTCTTTTTTTATATGAAATGTCAAACTGGAATGCAAAAAACCAGAAACAATGTTAATGTTTAATAAAGAAACGGGGATAGGATATAAATAAGATGTTAAAATAATACTAGGATTCGCAAATATTTACCGTGGTTTTATCACTTTTTGTGTGATAGAATGATTTCGCTGGGGGAAACATAAGGAAACAATTAGGTTTTCAACTGGCAAGGAAATTATAAGGAGGGGTTATATCATGAAAAAAAGAGGACTGAGTGCTCTGATGTTAGCTGCAATTACAGCTTTATCATTAACAGCATGCGGCGGTACTGCAAAAAATAATACCGCGACTGAGACAACCACTGCAGCAGCAGCTACAACCACTGCAGCAGCAGGAGAGACAACCAAGGGGGGAGAATCCAAAGAAGCTTCTTCCACAGATCCACAGGTTACACTTGTATATGCAGAAGTAAATCCGTTAGACACAATCGTAGGTAAAACTGATCAGGCGTTTAAAGAAAAGGTTGAAGAATTGTCAGGCGGATCTATTAAAATTGATTTACAGGCAAGCGGTGTACTGGGAGCAGAAAACGATGTTCTTGATAACATGCTTGGCGGCGGCGGAACCATTGATATGTCACGTATCTCTGCGTTCGCTCTTACCAGCTATGGTGCAAACAAGTCAAAACTGTTATCCATTCCTTACACATTTGCAGGCCGTGATCATTATTGGAAATTCGTAAAAAGTGATCTTGCTCCAGAGTTTTTAATGGAGCCGCATGATATAGGATTAGGAGTAAGAGGTTTATTCTATGGTGAAGAGGGCTTCCGTCATTTCTTCTCCAAGAAACCAATTAACAGCATTGATGATATTAAAGGTTTAAAAATCCGCGTTTCCAGTGACCCTGTTATGACAGGTATGGTAAGTGCTTTAGGTGCAAATGCAACCGTAGTAAGTATGAATGAACTTTATTCCGCTCTTCAGACCGGTGTGGTTGATGCTGCTGAACAGCCAATTGCCAACTACAAAGGAAATGCATTCCAGGAAGTTGCTCCAAACTTAATTCTTGACGGACATACACTTGGTGCCATTCAGGTTATTATCACAGATGCTTCATGGGATAAATTAACTGAGAATCAGCAGAAAGCCATGACAGAGGCTGCCAAGTATGCTTCTGAATACAACCAGAAACTTTCTCAGGATAATGAGAAAGAAGTATTAGATGGTTTAAAAGCTGCTGGTGTTAATGTAGTTGAAGTAAAAGACATTACACCATGGCAGGAAGCCTGCAAGGACGTAATTGCTGAAAACACAAAGGATAATGCAGATTTATATCAGAAGATTCTTGATATGAAATAATCAGTGTTGACAAGTGGGGCGCAGAAATCAGCTTTCTGTGCCCTCACTATTAGAAAGGGGTTCTTTATGCCAGAAATTTTCAAAACAATTGACAAGATAAAACCGGCTTATGATATTGTTTATAAGATTGTTTTGTTTATATGTAAGATACTTTTGATCGGAGATGTTTTAATAACCACCATGTCGGTGGCTGGAAGATATATCTCCTTTATCCCCGATCCAGCGTGGAGCGAAGAAGTTGTTTTAACCTTTATGTGCTACATGGCGGTATTATCTGCAGCTCTTGCCATTCGGAGAGGTTCTCATATCCGTATGACTGCACTGGATACTTATCTGCCAAAAAATCTGATCAAATTTCTTGACATTCTGGCAGATATATCCATTCTCGCACTTGCATTTATTATGCTGACTGTAGGCTGGAAATATGCTCATGGTATTGGATCAAAAGGATTTTATACCAGTATGCCTAAGCTTTCCAGATTCTGGATGTACTTCCCGGTTCCGTTGGCTGGTGGTGCAATGATTATTTTTGAACTGGAAGCATTATACAATGATATCAAACGTCTTTTTGAAAAGGAGGAAAATCTATAATGGGCGGTAATATAGCAATCCTGGTCTTACTGGGAAGTTTCTTTCTTATGGTTTTCCTTCGGTTTCCAATTGCTTACGCAGTGGCTTTATCTGCAGTATTCTGTCTGCTTTCCCAGGGAAGCAGTCTGGCAGTGATCTGTCAGCAGATGGTAAAAGGAATCAGTTCGTTCAGCCTGATGGCAGTACCGTTTTTCATCACCATGGGCGTTCTTATGGGATCTGGTGGTATTTCTGAAAAACTGATTGCTCTTGCCAATGCATGTGTTGGCTGGATGCGGGGCGGTATGGCAATGGTAAATATCGTTGCATCTTATTTCTTTGGTGGTATTTCTGGTTCAGCTGCTGCTGATACAGCTTCACTTGGTTCTATCCTTATCCCAATGATGGTGGATCAGGGCTATGATGATGATTTCTCGACGGCCGTTACCATAACCTCTTCCTGTGAGGGTCTGTTAGTTCCTCCAAGTCATAATATGGTAATTTATGCAACTACTGCAGGCGGTATCTCAGTAGGAAGCCTTTTCCTTGCAGGTTATGTACCAGGCGCGATATTGGCAATTTCCCTTATGGTTGGTTCCTATATTATTTCTGTAAAAAGAAATTATCCAAAGGGAGATAAGTTTAGCATCAAAAACCTGGTAAAGCAGCTGGGAATTTCATTCTGGGCTCTGGCAGCCGTATTAATTGTGGTATTCGGAGTAGTAGGCGGTGTATTTACTGCTACAGAATCTGCAGCTATCGCTGTTATTTACAGTTTAATTGTAAGCGTCTTTATTTACAAAGGTCTGGACTGGAAAGGTGTCTGGAACGTAATGGGGGATTGTGTCAATACACTTGCCATTGTTCTTATCCTTATTTCAACTTCCAACGTATTTGGATATTGTCTTACATCACTCCATGTACCGGATATGGCAGCACATGCAATTACCGGAATTACTTCTAATCCGATTATTCTTGCTCTGCTTTTAAACCTGATTCTTCTGATCCTTGGCTGTATCATGGATATGTCACCAATTATTTTGATTGCAACCCCTATTTTACTTCCGATTGCAACTTCAATTGGTATCGATCCGGTTCAGTTCGGAATTATTATGGTACTTAACTGTGGTATCGGACTTTTAACACCACCAGTTGGCGCGGTATTGTTTATCGGTTCGGCGGTAGCAAAGCTGCCAATGGAAAAGGTAGTAAAGGCAACCCTTCCATTTTATCTTTGTATGATTATCACACTTTTACTAATTACTTTTGTACCAGCAGCCAGTCTCTGGTTACCGTCCTTATTTGCAAAATGATGAGCACGTTTGAAATCAGGCATTGTAATTTTCAATGCCTGATTTCTGCTATGGGAGGAAATGAATTATGAAATACGAGTATACGTACAGAAATACAGGCATGGATATCTGGCAGCTGTCCATGTACTATATTTATGGATCGATGGTAGGCATGTGCAACCTGATTTTTACTGCTGCAATTCTTACACTTACCATAGTCAGATGGGAAACTTCCGGAAATTTCTTCCGGATTTGTGCAGCGTTAGGCTGCTGCCTTTTTCCGATTATTCAGCCTCTTGCAGTTTATGGGAAAGCAAAGAAACAGGCGTCAGCCAGTCAGGATATCAAGATCCGGTTTGATGACACGGGAATACATGTGGGACAGGGAGAGGGAAAGCAGGAAATAAGCTGGAACAAAGTCAGAAGAATTGCGAAAAAGCCTTCCATGATACTGGTGTTTTTAAATTCCACTCATGGATTTGTTCTTCCGGGCCGCATATTAAAGGAAGAGAAAAATGATTTCTATGCCTTTCTCTCTTCCAAAATGAAAAAATGATATCAGATATAAAGTTGTAAGATCATTCTCCGCTGCAGGCTTCCGGACCAAAAATCTGTCTGCACAGGCGGCAGCCGGTAGGAGTGGCAGCAAGCCCTCCTTCGGCTGTTTCTTTTAAAGAGGTGGACATGAGCTGTCCCACCTGTCTCATGGCGAGAATTACTTCATCTGCAGGTATTACGCTTTTGATCCCTGCGCAGGCAAGCTCGGATGCGGTAAAGGCATTGGCCACACCCATGGCATTTCGTTTGATGCAGGGAACTTCCACCAGTCCTGCAACGGGATCACAGACAAGTCCCATGGTGTTTTTTAACGCAATGGCACAGCTGTCGGATACCATCTGGGGTGTACCGTCAAAAATCTCTGTCAGAGCTGCGGCAGCCATGGCAGAAGCGGAACCAACCTCAGCCTGGCAGCCGCCTTCCGCTCCGGCAATGCTGGCACATTTGGCAATGACCATACCTATGGCAGAAGCGGTAAACAAAGACATGACTATGTCGCGCTTTGGGAGATCGTATTCATCCATAACTGAGATCAGGGCTGCGGGAATTACCCCACAGGATCCGGCAGTTGGAGCAGCAACAATTTTTCCCATACAGGAATTAAATTCCGTAACAGCCAGTGCCATGCTGATGGCATTGCCAAGAAGATGACCGTAGTGGTTTTTACCCTCCTCTACGGCTTTTTTTAATTTTGCAGCAGAACCTCCGGAAAGACCGCTGGGAGATTGGAGAGTTTCGTCCAGTCCACTTATTACAGACTGGCACATCACGTCAAAACTGCTTTCCATGGTTGCATAGACTTCTTCTATGGTTGATTCCATATCTCCGGCCTGCTGCTCCAAAACGATTTCAGAAATTTTTTTGTGACTGGAAGCAGCGGCCTCAACCAGCTCTTCCACCGTATTATATTTTAGTTTCATTGTATTCTCCAGTCGGTTGATTCTTTCAGCCCAGTTTTAAAAGAATGGTATTGTACACATGAGGAAGAAGCCTGATCTCAGACACCAAAGAAGGGGCCACATCGGAATCCATCTCAATTGTCATAATTGCAATTCCGCCTTTTTCCTGGCGGTTTAACCGGAAATTGCAGATGTTGGCGTTGCCGGCAGCAACCAGATTTGTGACTTGGGCGATGATACCGGGAACATCCTGATGCATGACAATTAATGTGGTATTCTGACCGGTAAAATATACTTCCATGTCGTTGATTTTGTTTATCACAATATTGCCGCCTCCAATGGAAGCACCCTGGACAGATAGCGTAGCACCACCTGATCCGGTAAGGGTCACTAAAGCTGTATTTGGATGGGCATTTTCAATGGTACCGGTATGAATGTTAACGCCAATACCCTGCTTTTCGGCCGTTTCAAGACTGGTCCGGATTCCTGGGTCCCAGGGATCATATTTTAAGATTCCGCCTACAATGGCTTTGTCGGTTCCATGGCCTTTGTAGGTTTTAGCAAAGGAACCGTGAAACAAAATATCCGCTTTTGCTACCGGTTCTCCAAGAAGGAGCGCAGCAGTTTTTCCAATGCGGGCGGCTCCAGCTGTGTGGGAACTGGAAGGTCCGATCATTACAGGCCCGACGATGTCAAATACATTCATGATAGTTCTCCAATCCGTGTTGTCTTAGATGTATCACAGAGGTTTAAATTCCGGTTTTCTTCTTCTGAATTCCGTATAATAGGAAAATCCGCATTGTTTCAGAAGCTCTTTTGCAGTCTGAAAATCTGCACCTAAATCTTCTGGTATATGGGCATCAGATCCCACCGTAATAATCTCGCCGCCCAGCTCCCGGTAACGTTTAATAATATCTCCCGATGGATTAGACTGACCGATTCCCTTTCTGTAACCTGCGGTGTTCAGTTCAATTCCTTTTCCCATTTCAATTACAGTCTTTAATATCTCATCAATGATATCCTGATATGCATGATAGTTGTAATAAGCTGCTTTATTCGGACCATATCGGACGATGTAGTCGATATGTCCTGCAGCATCGTAAGCATCTTTTAGTTTTACGTTATCCAGTGTCGCCTCAAAATACTGAAGATATGCGTCTTCTTCCCGCCTGCCTTCAAAAAATTCGGGATAGGCAGCATCCTTGCGATTAATGAAGTGAGTGGATCCGATTACATAATCAAAATCATAGCGTCTCAGCAGCTGGTCATAATATTGTTTTAAATGGGGCTGCAGTCCCAGTTCAATTCCGATGCGAAGGTCAATTCGTTCCTTATATTCGTCCCGAAGCTTACACATGGTGTTAAAATAAATTTCCGGGTCTAAGGTAAAATCGATGGGGGAATCTACGTCAAAGTCGTGGTGATCCGTCACACATAGGGAATCCATATGAAGCGCAATGGCACGTTCTATCTGGTTTCTGACTGGTGTGGTGGAATCCCCTGAAAATTCTGTGTGAAAATGATAGTCTGGCAGCATAGGAGTCTCCTTTTCCAAAAATTAAATTCATTATAAACAAACATGACTGGAAATGCAATCTGCCCAACAGACTGTTTTACACAAATTTAAACAGAATTTTACATAAATTTTAAAAACCATTGATAAATGAAATCTTTCTATGGTATTATTTTAAACGGCGCAGATAAATGCATGGTCAGATATCTGTAGTAAAAAATACATATTGGTTACAAGGAGGTAACAATGTCGGTTAATGACATATCGAGTTTGTTTACATTCATGGGAGGGCTGGGACTGTTTTTGTACGGCATGAATACCATGGCAGACGGCATGCAGAAAAGTGCAGGAAGCCGTATGAGTCAGTTTCTGGGAATGCTGACAAACAACCGCTTTATGGCAGTACTTCTGGGAGCGTTAATTACGGCTATTATCCAGAGCAGCGGTGCAACTACGGTTATGGTAGTTGGTTTTGTAAGTGCAGGAGTTTTAAATCTGACTCAGGCTGTGGGAGTAATCATGGGTGCAAACATCGGAACGACCATTACAGCCTGGATTGTTTCCATGAATCAGCTGGGAGATGCATATTCTATATTTCAACCTTCATTTTGTGCTCCCCTTCTTGTTGGAATCGGAGCGGTTCTTCTATTATTTGTGAAAAAGCAGAAGACCAGAACCATTGGTGAGATACTGGTGGGACTTGGCATGCTGTTTATAGGACTTGATTTCATGTCCAATGCAATTTCACCTTATACAGATGCGCCCATATTTTCGGAAGCATTCCGTGTTCTTGGAAACAATCCGTTCCTTGGCATGATAATCGGAGCGCTGGTAACAGCCCTCTTACAGAGTTCTTCGGCTTCCGTTGGTATTTTACAGACCCTTGCAATGAATGGGGTGGTTACTACCAATGCTGCTATTTTCATTACACTGGGTCAAAACATTGGTTCCTGTGTGACTGCATTGATCTCAAGTATCGGCAGTTCCAGGACTGCAAAGCGGGCTGCTGCGATTCATCTTTCCTTTAATGTCATTGGTTCTATCATATTTGGAATCGCATCTTTTCTTATATTTATAGCGATGCCAAAGATTGCAGACCACAACATAACAGCAGTGCAGATTTCAATTTTCCACACCATATTTAATTTAACCAATACCTGCATATTGTTTCCTTTTGCAAATCAGCTGGTTAAGCTGTCCGGTATGCTGATACCGGAAGAGAAAAAAGGTTCAGAAGAATCCGCTGATCAGGAAAGTGAAACCATGAAGCATCTGGACGAAAGAATTTTTGAATCACCTGCATTCGCAGTGGAGACCGCTGCCATGGAAGTGGTACATATGGGACAGATTGCCATGGAAAATGTGCAGCTTGCCATCGATGCTGTTATTTCTAAAAATGTCAATAAAGCAAAAGATGTGTATAAAACCGAAAAGACGATTAATAATATGGAAAAGATGCTGACGGAATATCTGGTCAAAATCAACAATCTGTCTTTGACAGAGGAGCAGAAAATAATAGTCAACAACCTGTTTTACAGTATCAACGATATTGAGCGAGTCGGTGACCATGCAGAAAATCTGGCGGAACAGGCGGAATATATGGCGGAGCATGAAGTGGCATTTTCTGAAACCGGAATATCCGACCTTAAGGTGATCTGTCAGACGGCTTTTCAGTCGTTCTCCCATTCCATTGATGCAAGAAGAAGAGGCGATATGGATGAGGTCCGCAAGGTGATTAAGTATGAAGATGAGGTAGATGCCCTGGAGGAGGAGCTAAGGGAAAAACACATCGAACGTCTCTCGACTGGAGAGTGCAGCACCGCCGCAGGCGTGGTATTTTTAGACCTGATCAGCAACCTGGAACGCATTTCCGATCATGCCTACAATCTTGCCGGATACGTCAAGAATGAAATGTAAAATAATTGTGAGGAATTGCTAAAATTTAAAAAAGGACTTGCTATTTACTGGAATATTAGGTAGAATAAACGGTAGTTGATTAATATTTAACGATCACTTTTAATTTTATTCTTAGGAGGAATTGAATTATGGCAGTAAAAGTAGCGATTAACGGTTTCGGACGTATTGGCCGTCTTGCTTTCAGACAGATGTTTGGTGCAGAAGGCTATGAAGTAGTAGCAATCAACGATTTAACAGATCCAAAGATGTTAGCACATTTATTAAAATATGATACAGCTCAGGGCGGATACGCTGGATTTTATGGTGAGAATGTTCACACAGTAGAAGCTTCTGAAGATTCTATTACAGTTGATGGAAAGACCATCAGAATTTACGCAGAAAAAGATGCTAAAAATCTTCCTTGGGGAGAAATCGGCGTAGACGTAGTACTTGAGTGTACTGGTTTCTACTGCTCCAAAGCTCTTTCTCAGGCTCATATCGATGCAGGCGCTAAGAAAGTAGTTATTTCTGCTCCAGCAGGCAACGATCTGCCAACCGTTGTTTTCAGCGTAAACGAGAATGTATTAACAGCAGATGACAAGATCATCTCCGCTGCTTCCTGTACAACAAACTGTCTTGCTCCTATGGCAAAGGCATTAAATGATTATGCTCCGATCCAGTCTGGTATCATGAGCACAATTCACGCTTACACAGGTGATCAGATGATCCTTGACGGACCTCACAGAAAAGGTGATTTAAGAAGAGCAAGAGCTGGTGCAGCTAACATCGTACCAAACTCTACCGGTGCTGCAAAAGCAATCGGTCTTGTTATTCCTGAATTAAACGGCAAGTTAATCGGTTCCGCACAGCGTGTTCCGGTTCCTACAGGTTCTACCACTATCTTAACAGCAGTTGTTAAGGGTGCTGAAGTAACCAAAGACGGAATCAATGCAGCTATGAAGGCAGCATCAAGCCAGTCTTTCGGATACAACACAGATGAGATCGTATCTTCTGACGTAATCGGTATGAGATTTGGTTCTTTATTCGATGCAACTCAGACTATGGTTTCCAAGATCGGTGATGATTTATATCAGGTACAGGTTGTTTCCTGGTATGATAACGAGAATTCCTATACAAGCCAGATGGTTCGTACAATTAAGTACTTCGCTGAATTAGGCTAAAGATCCACGAAGGGTCCGGTCGGAAAGGACCGGGCCTTTTGTTTTTTTATGATGTTGTAAAACATAATCTGAAAGGAGCACAATAAGATGCTTAATAAAAAAACAGTTGACGATTTAACCGGATTAAAGGGTAAGAAAGTACTTGTAAGATGTGATTTTAACGTACCGTTAAAGGAAGGTGTGATTCAGAACTTTAACCGTATTGACGGAGCAATCCCTACTATTAAAAAACTGCTTGATCAGGGCGCTAAAGTTATTTTATGCTCCCATCTTGGAAAACCAAAGGGCGAGCCTCTTCCAGAATTATCTTTAGCACCAGTTGCTCCTGCTTTAAGCGAGCGTCTTGGCGTAGAAGTTAAATTCGTAAATGATCCTAAGGTAACTGGTCCTGAGACACTGAAAGTGGCTGGGGAATTAAAGGATGGAGAAGTTCTTCTTCTTGAAAATACCCGTTACAGAGTGGAAGAGACCAAATACGGAAAAGACGAAGCTGCAGAAGAGTATGCAAAAGAGCTTGCTTCTCTTTGTGATGGAATCTTTGTAAACGATGCATTTGGTACTGCTCACAGAGCTCACTGCTCTAACGTAGGCGTTACCAAATATACATCTGAGAATGTGGTTGGATACTTAATGGAAAAAGAAATTAAGTTCCTTGGTCAGGCAGTTGAGAATCCGGTACGTCCTTTTGTGGCTATCCTGGGTGGTGCAAAGGTTTCCGATAAGATCAACGTAATTAACAACCTTCTTGACAAGGTTGATACCTTAATTATCGGCGGCGGTATGGCTTATACCTTTGCTAAGGCTCAGGGCAAAGAGATCGGAAATTCCTTATGTGAAGAAGATAAGCTTGACTATGCATTAGAGATGATCAAAAAGGCAGAGGAGAAAGGCGTGAAACTTCTTCTTCCTATCGATAATGTGATTGGTAAAGAATTCTCCAATGATACAGAGCGCAAAGTGGTAGAAACCATTGAAGCTGGCTGGTCAGGATTTGATATCGGACCTAAAACCATTGAACTGTTTAAGGAAGCATTAAAAGGCGCTAAGACCGTTGTTTGGAACGGACCGATGGGCGTATTTGAATTCTCTAACTTTGCAGAGGGTACTTTAGAAATCTGCCGTGCAGTTGCAGAGCTTAGCGATGCTACCACAGTTATCGGCGGCGGAGATTCTGTAAATGCAGTAAAGAGACTGGGCTTTGCTGATAAGATGACCCACATCTCTACTGGTGGCGGAGCATCCTTAGAGTTCCTGGAAGGCAAAGAACTGCCAGGCGTTGCAGCAGCAGATAATAAATAACGGAAGGTAAGGTTATTTTATGTCCAGAAAAAAAATTATTGCAGGAAACTGGAAGATGAATATGACTCCAACCGAAGCGGTGGAGCTTGTTAATACATTAAAGCCATTGGTAGCTAACGATGAAGTAGATGTGGTATTTTGCGTACCTGCTATTGACATCATTCCTGCCATGGAGGCAGCAAAAGGTTCTAACATTAACATCGGCGCTGAGAACATGTATTATGAAGATAAGGGCGCTTATACCGGAGAGATTTCACCGGCTATGTTAAAGGACGCAGGTGTAAAATACGTGGTAATCGGTCATTCCGAGAGAAGAGAGTATTTTGCAGAGACCAATGAAACCGTTAACAAAAAAGCATTAAAGGCTTTTGAGTACGGAATCACCCCGATTATCTGCTGCGGTGAATCACTGACACAGAGAGAACAGGGAATTACCATTGACTGGATTCGCCAGCAGATTAAGATTGCATTCTTAAACATACCGGCTGAGAATGCTGCGAAAGCAGTCATCGCTTATGAGCCTATCTGGGCAATCGGTACAGGTAAGGTTGCAACAACGGAGCAGGCTCAGGAAGTTTGCCAGTCTATCCGTTCCTGCATTGCTGAAATCTATGATGAAGCAACTGCACAGGCAATCCGGATTCAGTATGGCGGTTCTGTTTCCGCCGGCAGCGCACCAGAACTGTTTGCACAGCCGGATATCGACGGCGGTCTTGTAGGAGGAGCATCCTTAAAACCGGAATTCGGAGATATTGTCAATTATAAGAAATAACACAGCTGCTGCTTCCTGTCTGCTTTCGGGCAGGGAGCAGCTTTTTGCTTCCTGATAATTTTTCATCATTCCCAGGTTGCAGGAAATTACGAAATCATGTAAAATAATGTGTTGAAAGACAATGATTGCAATAAGCACAATTACGATAGAATGAACAGAAGGAAAAGGAGAACTAGTTATGAGCAAAAAACCGGTTGTATTAATGATCCTTGATGGTTACGGGTTAAATAATAACTGCGACCATAATGCTGTGTGTGAAGCGAGAACTCCCGTTATGGACCAGCTTATGAGCCAGTGTCCTTACGTAAAAGGCAATGCCAGCGGCCTGGCAGTTGGTCTGCCGGACGGCCAGATGGGCAACTCTGAGGTTGGCCATTTAAATATGGGTGCAGGACGTATCGTATATCAGGAGCTGACCAGAATTACAAAAGCAATTTCAGACGGAGACTTTTTTACTGTTTCCGAATTTTTACAGGCAGTGGAAAACTGCAAAAAGAATAATTCCGCACTTCATATGTGGGGACTGGTTTCAGACGGTGGTGTTCACAGCCACATCGGCCATATCTATGGATTATTGGAACTTGCTAAGAAAAACGGCCTTGAGAAGGTATTTGTTCACTGCTTCTTAGACGGCCGTGATACACCTCCTGCTTCCGGAAAAAGCTATGTGGAAGCGCTGGAAGCAAAGATGAAAGAGCTTGGCGTAGGCAAAGTGGCATCTGTTTCCGGACGTTATTATGCCATGGACAGAGATAACCGCTGGGACCGTGTAAAACGGGCTTACGATGCACTCACAAAGGGAGAAGGAAATCAGGCCCAGTCAGCAACTGCTGGTATACAGGCTTCCTATGACGCAGAGAAGAATGACGAATTTGTAGAGCCATTTGTAGTGACAGAGAACGGAGCGCCGGTTGCTGTGGTAGAGGATGGCGACTCGGTTATCTTCTTTAACTTCCGTCCTGACCGTGCAAGAGAGCTGACAAGAGCTTTCTGCGATGATGAATTTACAGGATTTGAGAGAGAGAAACGTCTGAATCTCACCTATGTCTGCTTCACTGATTACGATGAGACAATTAAGAATAAACTGGTTGCATTTAAAAAGGAATCCATTGTTAACACATTTGGACAATTCCTTGCTGATCATAACATGACTCAGGCAAGAATTGCTGAGACGGAAAAATATGCACACGTAACATTCTTCTTTAACGGTGGTGTGGAAGAGCCCAATAAGGGAGAAGACAGAATTTTAGTACCATCACCAAAGGTTGCCACCTATGATTTGCAGCCAGAGATGAGCGCTCCTGTTGTCTGCGACAAACTGGTAGAGGCTGTGACTTCCGGCAAATACGATGTTATCATCGTGAATTTTGCAAATCCGGACATGGTTGGACATACCGGTATTGAAGACGCAGCAATTAAAGCCATTGAAACGGTTGATGCGTGTGTGGGAAGAACGGTAGATGCAGTGAAGGAGATGAACGGAGTAATGTTTATCTGTGCAGATCATGGTAATGCAGAGCAGCTTCTGGATTATGAGACGGGTGAACCCTTTACAGCCCATACAACCAATCCGGTACCTTTCATTCTGGTAAATGCTGATCCGGCCTGTAAGCTGAGAGAGGGCGGCTGCCTTGCAGACATCGCACCAACCTTAATTGAACTGATGGGTATGGAACAGCCGAAAGAGATGACAGGAAAATCACTGATTGTCCGTTAATGTAAGAAAGGAAGAGGGCTTCCCGGTAAACCTGCCGGGCGGTCTTCTTTTTTATAAAAGTTTGAAAATTACTTTGTCCATATACGTTTTGTGCTTCCATTTCTAACAAAAATACGATAGAATATAGAAAGGTATGTTAGGAAGGATTTCAGATGAGTATAAGAATCAGATTTTCTTTGGAGCCCAAGAAAAAAATATTTTCCGGATTTGCCTGGAACAGTCAGTCTGCGGAGCTTATGGTAAAGGACCTGGCAAAGAAGATGGGATATCAGTGTTTTCGCATTGAAGGCATGCTGCTTGTTCAGCTGTGTCCGGAAGGATATATCTGGTTTAACTGGAATAAGCGTAAGCTTCAGGGGGAGAGCCAGACAAACATTGCAGGTCCCGGGTTTCATGCTGCAGTGATAGAATTTTTAGAAGAAGCAGCACGGGAGAAGAAACT
>SVDT01000012.1 GCA_015057775.1 Paenibacillaceae bacterium
GTATCCTGCACACCTTTCCCCATTCCGGTTGCAAAATTGATCCCATCATCCCCGGTATCAAAGAAATTGTTAAAGACCATGGCGTTCTGGGTATTGCCAAGCTCGATTCCATCCGCATTGTTTGCATCGTAAGTAATGTATTTTACATTTTCAGAAACTACATTTTCACTGTCAAGAACTGCTATTGTATGAAATGCAGGATTTTCTGCTGTAATTCCCTCAATGTAAACGCCATTTACATTTCGAAGTACAATGAGATTGGGTCTGGTGGCATAAGCTGAGGTATTGCTAAGGCCATTGCTTTTGCCATTGTCAAAGGCACTTTTGGCAAGAATTCCAAGGTTCATGTCATTGTAATTCTTATCTTTTCTTCCCACAAAACCTTTTAAGGCATATTTGGAAAATTCCCCCTTTGTCCAGTCCGGATCTCCACTCTGCCTTGGCTGAATGGCAGGAAGATATCCGTTTCCGTCTGATGCAGAAACCGTTCCCGAACCATATTTCCAACCATTCCCGTAAATCGTCCCCTTTCCAACAATCCGGATATTCTCAAATCCGCCTTCCTCATCTGCACTGTAGGTGTTGATCAGTGCCCAGGATCTTGTATCTGTGGAATAGGGATAAAGCAGATAATTCTGATCATAATGATCTACATTTGGTGATCCGAACAGCACTGCCCCTTCAGAAAGTTCAAGAGTCATGTTGCTCTTTAAATATAAGGCTCCGGTCATAAAAATCCCCTCTGGAACTACAACCTTTCCTCCTTCCGAACAGGCATCAATGGCATTTTGGATTGCCTTAGTATTTGCTACTGTAAACGCATTTTTCTCCTCGTCAATGGAGGTAAATCCCTCTTCTGACCGCTTTGCACCATAATCCGTAATGTCAAACAATTCCGGTTTGCTGGTTGTTGACCAGGAGATACTTGCACGGCTGCCAAGTTCCTCTCCTGCCCCATTCACAGCCACTACAGAAAAGTTATAATCCGTATCCGGTTTCAGACCGTCTGCACGAAACGAATGAATATCTACGTTTACCATATCGATGTTTTTTTCCTGGTAATAATCGTAAAATGCTTTCATGTAAACAGATGCCCAGTCTGCATGACTGGCAAAATTACTTCTCGCATCACCAAGTTTCACATCGTTTAAGTATACGTAGTAGTTGGCAACGTCTGCATAATTCTCCGGCTTGTCCCATACCAGAGTAATTGATGTGTCGTCATAAGCCAGTGTGGGAACTCTTAAGTTGGTCACGTCGCTGCTCCCCTCTGACGTGCTGTAATGTTTTACCTCTGCAAGTGTCAGGCTGGCACTGGATGGGGAAGCGGTTTCAACAGACAGTGAAATTTCGGCATTGGAAGGTGTGGCAGTTAACACTTCCAGATCCTTAGTTTCAAAATAATCTGATACCGTTGCTTCTGACGGTGTGGCATAATCTCTTTCCTCCATTTCCGTTAAGAGTTCTGCATGTGCCAGACCGCCCCCCGGCACTCCCCACTGCGGCAGCATGGCAACTGCTAAAAGCACAGCCACACCCCTCCTGCATTGTTTTCGCAAAGCATTCATACTTATTTCCTCCCGTTTTGTAGTGTAAGCGCTTACAGCAGAATTTTACAACTCTCGCTCAAATTAATCAAGCTCGCTTATGCACTTTTGGTAAATAATGACAATATTTTTATGTGTTAATACTAATTTTTTCCAAATAACTCTTTTATTATTTGTTATTTTTATACATATTTTCACATGTATTTTTATTGGTTTTTTCATTAAACATTGCCGGTTAAGCACTTACATTTTTCGACATTTTTCATTTTCAGAGCACATTTGACCTTCTAAGCTAAATAATCTTTAAGGAGAACTATAAGTCCCGTTTAAGATTAAACCTCTATTATAAATCTGACACCATATAAAAGGAGGCAGATTATGATTGAGGAAATTCTGAAATACAATGACATCTTTGTAAACAGCGGTTTCTATAAACGCTTTAATACCAACAAATATCCCCGAAAAAGGCTTGCCATACTAACCTGTATGGACACAAGGCTGGTAGAGCTTCTTCCAGCAGCTCTGGGCATTCATAACGGTGACGTGAAATTAATTAAAAACGCCGGCGGATTGATCTTAGATCCTTGTGACAGTACAATCCGGAGCCTGCTGATTGCCATACTGGATTTTGGTGTGGAAGAGATTATGGTAATTGGCCATACTGACTGCGGTGCCGCATCTGTCAGTTCAGAATCCATAATTACCCGTTTAGTGCAGCGGGGAATTACAAGAGAAACGATACAAAGTCAAAGAGAGATGGGGTTTGATTTTGAAAACCTGTTTCAGGGATTTGAGGATACAAAAACTTCTGTCAAGCGCTCTGTTTCTCTGTTAAAAGAGCATCCTCTTATGCCTTCCGGTGTTATCATAAAAGGCTTTGTTATGGATATTTCCTGCGGCAGGCTGGATCCTGTCAGCGCCTCATAAAATCAAAATGCGTTCTGACTGCTGATACACAGCATTTCAGAACGCATTTTTTAATGCAGAAAAATTTAACGGGGCTGCATATTGCAACCCCGTTATTCTTAGGAGATATTTTAACTAAAATGTAATGACACCAAGCACAACGCCGGCAACCAGACATACAAGGCTGACGCCCCAAATCCAAAGGAACGAATTCTTTATGTGGTCTTTGATCTCAACACCAGCAAGACCGACACCAAGGAAAGTGGCCGGAACTACCGGGCTGATGAAGGTTGCACAGTTGCGGCATACTACCATGGCAATTGCGGTATGAACAGGATCTACTCCAAAGCTGTTTCCTACACTGATCAGAACAGGAAGCAGTCCATAGAAATAAGAATCCGTACAGAACAGCATTGTAAGCGGTACAGATAAAACGCCAATAATAAGAGGCATAAAACGACCCATAGACTGCGGGATGAATGACGCAAGAATATTAGCCATATGGTTCATGATTTCACTCTGCTCCAGCACGCCTAAAAATACACCGGCTGCAAGTATGGTAGATGCCATCATAAGAGCAGGGCCAGAATGAGACTTAATAATCTTATTCTGAAGTTTCGCTCCCGGGTAGTTAACCAGAAGTGCAATTACACAGCCTACCATGAAAGTTAAGTAAGATGGAACCTTTAAAAATACAAGGCAATAGATGACAAGCAGGGTAAGACCTATGTTAAAGAATAAAAGCTTAGGTCTTGCAAGATCACCCAGTTCACTGGTAGAAGCGCTTTCTTCCAGCATATCATAGTCTTCCATTTCCAGAGTACTGTCAATTCCTGCACCACGCTTTTTCTCCATCATTCCCCAGAAGAATGCGGTAAATAACGCAATAACAATACCAACTGCCTGCATCGGAAGGATTCTCATCCAAAGTACATTGGCTTCAATTCCAAGAACAGAAGCAGCACGCATGGTAGGTCCGCCCCATGGAAGTAAATTCATAACGCCCATAGCTGTTACGCAGATTAAAAGCAGTGTGGTTGGACGCATTTTCAGCTTTTTGTAAATTGGAAGCATAGCCGGTATTGTGATCAGGAATGTGGAAGCCCCACCTCCGTCCAGATGACCGATTATAGCAATAATACATGTCATAAATGCAACTCCAACTACATTGTGCCCCACTTTTTTCATTAAAGCATTGATGATGCTGTCAAACATTCCCGCATCCGTCATAATTCCGAAAAACAAAACGGAAAATATGAACAGTGCAGCAGTGGAATGCACATCAGCAACCCCCGCCTTAATAAAATCCCCAACTTCTTTGACTGTAAAGGTTCCTGTTAATACCAGAATCAGCGCGCTGACACAGGATACTCCGATGAATGCCAGAGCCGGTACAGTAACATTTCTCAGCAGTAAAACAATGATCATGATAATGGTTGCAAATCCTAATAATGCAAGCATTGTCTCATTCATGTTTTTCTTCCTCCTCTATATTTTGTTATAGAGAAAGTATAAAAGTCCAACCTTACAGTCTCACATCTTCTCCCTTTCATTTCTTTAAGAGAAAAATTAAAAGTTGTTAAGATTGGACTTCCAATTAAAATATATCTTTCAAATTCATGACTGCTTTTAAAATTGCAGAATCTGAGACCGGCTTATCAATGTAATCATCTATCATTCTGCGTTTCTTTGCTTCCACAAGCTCTTTTGTCACACGGTCTGCCATAACAATGCGAATGACCCCGGGAAACGGGCCCTGTAAGGACATACAAAAATCCACCCCGCTTTTCCCTCTCACATACTGTTCCGTTACAACAGCAGCCACTTCCTGTTCTTTTAATATTTTTCTCGCCTCTTCAAAATCCATACAGGAAGTGATAGGAACATCCAGCCTGCTAAAGCTTTTTTCCAAAAGACGTAATATTTTAGGATTATCATCTACAATCAAAATACGCAGAACCGGTCCTCCATCCACAAGTTTAATCTCCTCCTCCCGCTCCTTCTGCTCATTAACCGGAAGGTACATATGAAAGATGCTTCCTTTTCCCAGAGTGCTTTCTGCAAATACATAGCCTTTATGAGAATGAATAATCTGCTCCACCAGGGAAAGACCAAGACCTGTCCCTTTTCCATTTTTCTTTGTGGTGAAAAATGGATCAAATATTTGTTTCAGCACCTCATCACTCATTCCTTCCCCATCGTCTTCCACATCAATCCGGATATAATGATCCCACCCCTCGGGCAGTGTGGAAAGCTTGTACTGGGCCAGGTCCTCCCGATCCACCGTCTGACACGATACACAAATGGTTCCTTCCCTGTGTCCGATGGCATGAATGGCGTTAACACAGATGTTTAGTATCACCTGATTCATCTGTGTTTCATTGCCTAGGAAGCAATCTTCCTTCAGGGTAAATGATTCCTTAAGATGTATATTGGGAGGGCAGACAGAACTAACCATCTTTATCGCCCGTTTTAACACTTTCTCACCCTGAAGATTTTTAAAAGCCGTCTCCATATTTTTTCTGCTTAATGACGAGATCTGCTGGATAATTTCCTTTGCTTTTGTGGATGCCTCATAGATTTCCGAGGCATTGTCATGATTCTCTGATTGTTCTGGCAGGTCCAGCATCAGAAGCTCTGCATAACCCATGATGGGGGTGAGAAGATTGTTAAATTCATGGGCAATTCCCCCTGTCATGGTTCCCATAATCTGAAGCCTCTGCTGATGTGCAATGGTTTCCTCACTCTGATGAATCTCTTCCAGTATTTTATTAAGTTCCAAAAGATATGTAATTTGTTCCGTATCCTTTCGTTTTTGAACCCTTAAATCTCCGATATAAATCACCAGACCCAGAACAATTGCCATTGCACAGAAGAATACAAGCCCCAGCTTAAAAAATCCGGCTGCTACAGGGATGTAGATATCATTGTAATCGATGACTGCACTGATGACCAGAAATCCATCTCCGATCTGAACCGGTGAATAGGCGCTGATCTTCTTTACCTCCGGAACACCCGGATCAACCCACCAGTAAGAAAAATACTCCGAAACACCTTCTTCTCCCCGGTTCTGTTTGTCGATCATTTGCTTTAAACTGGTTAAATCTACGCCCGGGAACATCTCTTTTCTCCCGGAAATTACATTAATTCCCCACTGCTGCTCCTGGGGGTGGGCCAGTATGATGCCAGAAGAATCTTTTATGACAACGTATCCATTTGTGCCAAGGCGAATTTTAGATACCAGTGATTTATAGTAGCTCCGTTCATTGATTACTATGGAGATAGAACCCACATCAGGAATATCCCTCTTTAACACCAGATACAGGTCTCCATTTTCCAGCTTACACTGAAGAAACTGTTCCGACCGGCTGATTGGTGTGACTGAATATGTCTTCACCACACCATAGCCCTTCATGCTTTTAATCATATCCCCACGTTTGTCTTCCACAATCACATCATAAACAAACCGTCTGTGATTGGAAACATAATCCCCAATCATACTCCAGTCCCGTTTTCCGGTCTTTTTAAAATTCTCTTCCTCTATATCATAAATTGTATTTAGATCTGCCTGATAGCCTTCAATAAAAACCTTTAGGTTCTCCCCCATACTCTGGGTTGTTAAAAGCATCTGCATTTTCTGATTGTTTATAATGGCATCCTTATAATCATTCCAGATACCAAATGTGAGAAAGCAGAAAATAATCAGTACGGCCGCCATTGCGCAACAGATAAATATTCCGGTATACTTTCTCTTTCCTTTTATATTATTCATGATTCTGCCTTTCGTTTGCCTCTTCCTCATTGACTTGTTCTATTATTAATATTATAATAAATTATAACATATTTCGATAAAATTCTACATGATTTTCATTGGGGGAAACTATGTCTGATAAAGTATTAATTGTAGATGATGATCCAGCTGTATTAAAACTGCTGGAAAAAGTCATGCACAGCAATGATTTGGAGACTACTGTGGCAGACAGCGGCCTCGCTGCTCTTAACTGCATAAAAAATCATACATATGATATGATTCTTATGGATGTCATGCTGGGAGATATGGAAGGCTTTGAAGTCATTAAAAAGCTGCGTGGCCAGGGAATACAGACTCCCGTTATGATTGTCAGCGGTCGAAATGAGGACTATGATTCCTTGTATGGACTGTCGTTAGGCGCCGATGATTATATTACAAAGCCATTCCGCCCTCTTGTGCTGGGTGCCAAGGTGAAGGCGCTCATAAGGCGCTACAAAAACCAGGTGCTGGACAGTTCCGATATTCTGGAATGCGGTCCCTTTTCCTACAACACTTCTACCATGCGTTTTTATAACAAAGGGGAAGAGATCGTTCTCTCTTCTAAGGAAAGCAGCCTGATGCTGTTATTTTTAAAGCATCCAGGACAGGTTTACACAAAAGAGATGATTTATGAGCACGTATGGGGAAACAGTGTGGCAGTTGATGATAACGCCATTATGGTTTATATCAACCGTCTCCGCGGTAAAATCGAAGAGGACCGGCAAAAGCCGGCCCATATTGTAACTGTCAGAGGTCTGGGATACCGGTTTATCCCATAGGCCTCTGGCCTTTTTTTATTTCCAGATATTTAAGAGTAGTCTCTGGTACCACTTCCTTAATGTGATGAAAGTCTCCCTTCTCATACCAGGCTCTCACCATGGAGGCACTGACAGGAATCCCTTTTAACTGTTTTCTTTCAAATTCAATTACCTCAATCCCATATTGAGGCAGGATCTCTTTCATCTGCTCATTGTACTGTCCTGTTATGGCACAGTTTGGCTCTGTACCCACAAAACGTCTGGTGATCTTAAGTTCCGGAGCGATCCGGCGTGCGAATAAAGTCAGATCCAAAAGGCAGTTGGCCTTTTGAGCCTGGGCTTTCTCCTTAATAAAATAGGTAGGAAACGTAGCCGCCGAAATAACAAAATCCGAGGACCGGTGAACAATCACCTTTGATAAATCACTGACGCCTTCCTTTACTAACTGATAACGGTCTTCCGCATGAAAAAAACTCCTGTCATCCGATAATACAAGTACGTGAAGATAGTCGCAATTAAGAAGTGCCTGTTCCACCAGATAACGGTGTCCATTGGTAAATGGATTGCAGTTTACCACCATGCAGCCGATTACGGGACCAGATTCCAGCGCTTCTTTGGGAGACTCCTCTTTTAAGCGTTGTATAAACTGATCAAACCCCTCTTTCCGGTTCTCCATAAAAAGAATTTCATTGGTCTTCAATACACTATAGAATCCCAGATTTTCAAACATCTCCTGGTTTTCCGGTTTTGTGTAAAGAAGAATATGGGATCTTTCCTTTTCAAATTCATACTGAACCAGTGCAGAACAAATGGTTGCCGCCAGTCCGAATCCTCTGGCTTCCTGATCCACCGCGATACATTTCAGTACATTGTCATGAGCAGAACCGGTTGCCACGATCCTGTAATTCTCATCTAAAAGACAGATGGTATACTCAATCCCGTCATCGTAATCCAATTGATTTAAGGTAAGAAATGTCTTCAACCGTTCCAGCTCTTTCCCCCGGAAAGGTCTCCCTTCCAGTCTCATGAATTCCATAGGCTCCTCCCCACTTACCAGTTAACTGTGTGAGAAAAATAGTGACAGCAAGAAGATCTGCGCTTCCTCCTGCACTGATATTCTTTTTCACAAACCACTGATCCATTTCTTTTAATAAAGACAGACTCTCTTTCCTGTAGGCGCCTCCGTCTTCTATAAACCTGGCAGCGATGTCCTTCACCTGCTTTAGCACCACGGGATTATGCCTGGAAAGAATGTTTGAATCGTCCACCTGGCTCATAAGATGGAACAGGGTCTCCAGCTTAATACTGTTCCATTCCTGTCCTTTATAAAGCCCCGCAGTCATCACAGGCAGTGAAATATGAAATACAGAGGAATAGCCACTGATGGCCTCCCCCCTGGCACCGGTCAGACCGTATTTCTCAAGGTTTTTTTCACCTTTCGAAACAAAGTGATCCATGCTTTGTACTTCTTTCACCAGAACATCTCTGACCATAGCCTGTTCCATCTCTATCAGCTGTTTTAAAGTAATTTTTCCAAAAGTGCGGTGGCAGGCTCCTGCTGCCCCGCATAAAATCCCCAGATGAAAGACCAGCCCCTTGTGTGTATTCACTCCTCCAGTCGCCTGATACATGGCCCGTTCTGCCAGAATTCCGATTCTGCGAATGGTTTCAAATAACACAGGAGGCACTTCCCACAACCTCTCCC
Organism: Paenibacillaceae bacterium; assembly: GCA_015057775.1. Classification (GTDB taxonomy): domain Bacteria; phylum Bacillota; class Clostridia; order Lachnospirales; family Lachnospiraceae; genus Lacrimispora. Next base: position 8,707 of record SVDT01000012.1, read on the forward strand.
CCTCAAGAGCCATTGTGACAAAATAAGGCTTTAGGGCCTTGGCACTCCGTTCAAAAGAGACCAAATTCATATCCGTATGAGCCCCATTGGAATAAGGATCCACTAACCCCGGCTTTGGAAGCGTATAGACCTCCTCCAGCAGCGCACCGTATGCCAGTTTTCCAATCCGATATGCAGCTTCTTCCTCCTTTGATGGAACGTTCACACAAGACCCGCTTTGCATTGTCTATTCTCCTGAAAATTCAAATTTTTTAATCTTACGGACAACATCCATTACTGTACCATCACGGCTTTCAATGATTCCCACTACTTTATCATCAAATTGTACCCGTTCCGGCTCTCCCACGATGGAATATGCGATATCCCGCAGCTCCTCTATGGTCTTAAACGGAAGATCCACATTCTTCATGGCCTCAATTAAATCCTGTCTTCTGGGATTAATTGCAATGCCATAATCCGTTATTACCACGTCAATGGATTCACCAGGAGTGGTAACGGTTGTCACGTCGGTACAGATGGCTGGAATTCTTCCCTGTAAAAGAGGTGCAATTACGATGGTGCATTTTGCACCAGCCGCCGTATCCGGATGCCCTCCCTGGGCGCCGGTAATAATTCCGTCAGAGCCCACCACAACGTTACAGTTAAAATTCACATCTACTTCAAGCGCAGCCAGAATTACGAAATCCAGCTTATTAACCACCGCTCCTTTATTAAACGGATCGGCATATTCACCGGCACTAATGCGGAAATGTCTGGGATTAATTACAGACTCCACTGCATTTAAGTCAAAATCCTGGGTATCAAGCAATGCATCTACCTGATTGTTTTCCAAAAGATCGCACATGGGTTTTGTTAAACCTCCCACGCCGAACTTCATTCGTATGTTTCTCTCTTTCATGATTTTAGAAAGAGAGATGGTTGAAGCAATGGAAGCACCGCCCACACCGGTCTGATAAGAAAATCCATCTTTGAAATATGGTGTATTTACTACAAACTGAGTACAATAATCAGCCATCATCAGCTTTCTCATATCTGTGGTTGGCTTTGCCGCTCCTGTGGCAATTTTATCCGGGTTTCCAATCTCATCAACCACAACCACGTAATCCACCTTTGTCATGGAAATATGGGCAGGAAAGTTGGGAAATGGAACCAGGCAGTCAGTAATGGCAACCACTTTATCCGCATAATCCCCATCAACCATGGAGTAAGAAAGCACACCGCAATCGGACTTTCCGCCGATTCCGCGACAGTTGCCGTAATCATCACAGGTAGGCGATCCAATAAATGCAATATCAATTCTCACTTCTCCAGTCTCTATGGCACGGACTCTGCCCCCGTGGGAACGCATAACAGCCAGACCTTTTAGTTTTCCTTCTGAAATGGCGCGCCCGATTTTTCCTCTGACACCGGAGGACTGAATGTTTGTAATTGTACCGTCTTCTATAAATTCCACCAGCTTATCATGAGCTTTTCCCAGGGAGCTTGCGCAAATGGTAATATCCTTAATACCCATTTTGTGGATCTCTTCCATTACCATGTTAACTACATAATCACCATCCCTGAAATGGTGGTGAAAGCCCAGTGTCATCCCATCTCGAATCCCGCATTTTACCAGAACTTCGTGAATGTTCTCTACCAGCTTACTTCCCTCTGAATTAATGACACATCTGGTAGAAGGACCGTCTTTTTTATATTCGTATCCATCAAAATAGTGATTTCCTTTAAATGGTTCTTTTCCTGTTATTTTTAAGATTTCTTCTGGAATCTCTCTTCCTACTGCATTGATCATCTTATAAATCTCCTTTATATACGCCGGAAGCCTTTGCCAGTTCAATGGTTCTCCTAGCTCCGTCATAAAATGCAATGTCAATCATCTTTCCATCTACTGTAAATACACCGATACCCATTTCTTTTTTCTCTTCAATCTCTCTTACCACCTTTTCTGCAAAGATAATGTCTTTTCCAGAAGGGGTGAAAATATCATGAACAATTGGAATCTGGCGGGGATTAACAATTGACTTTCCGTCAAATCCCATAAGATGAATTGTCTCCACATCACGGCGGAAGCCTTCCATATCATCAAGGTTTGTATATACGGTGTCAAAGCACTGTACCTTTGCGGCTCTTGCAGCGATGATTAAATTCTGTCTGGCTCCCATGAGCTCAATACCCGTACCTGTAATGCGGGTCTGCAGATCTTTGGTATAATCTCCTCCTGACAAAGCAATTCCAAAGAGACGGTCTGATGCTTCACAGATATCCAGAGCCTTCATAACACCTCTTGCCGATTCTATTGCCGCCATGATAAGGATCATACCTTCCGGCATTCCAAAATCCTTCTCTGCCTTTAAAATCTCCTCTTCCACTCTGTGGACGTCTTTGGGGCTTTCCACCTTTGGAATACGAATGGCATCACATCCACCAGCTACTGCACAGCGGATGTCCTCCTGCCAGTATGGTGTATCAAGCCCGTTAATTCTTACCACCCGTTCACACCCTCTGTAATCAATCTCTTTAAGAGCATGATACAGGGAAAATCTGGCAGCGTCTTTTTGGTTTTCTGCAACTGCATCCTCTAAATCCAGGATGATGCTGTCCGGTCTATAAATATAGGGATCCTTAATCAGTCCCGGTTTCTGGGCATTTAAAAACATCATGGTTCTTCTGAGCCGCTTCTTTACTAAATTGATCATTCTAAAGCACCTCCCCATAAAGCATTGACAAATTGATCCATAGAGCGGGATACGGCCGCTTCTACCCTGGCTTTGATGGTGCAGTCCAGGGCGCCCTTATCTACCATGGAAATTTTTATATTATCCACTCCCAGGTGACTCAGAGTTTCAAATACCACTTTTCTGATTTGGTTGCCATACTGATTAATTACTGCACTTTCCAGTGTAAAATCAATTCTTCCGTCTCCTGGCTCAACAGTTACCTGACAGTCACTGGATTCCAGCGTTCCGGCCATAGCCGGTCTTTCTATCTCCATTTTGTTTAAAGCCTCCCTTTAATTTTCTATAATTTCAGTTTACATGGGGAATCTTAACTCTGGAAAAAATGTACCTTAAAAAATATTAAGAAAGGAAGCCTGCATTTTCGTGCAGTGCTTCCTTTCTTAATTGGTTAAATACTCTTTATTTTTCCTGGTGCTTTTGATAGTCCCGGATCATACTCTCTACTTTACGCATCAGCTCCTCAACGGAATGGGTTCTGTTTCTGGCGCACCCTTTTGCCTCCTGCCCGCAGATGAAACAGGTGCGTGCAGGTGCAGAAATAGCTGCTCTGCTCATACTGATCCCTTCTATATTATAAACATCTATATCCCAGAGGCGGCCTAATGGGTGAGTTTCTTCCAGTCCGACAGCCAGATCCTTCACCAGGACTGGGTCCGCACAGTCTAAGACATAGAATTTCATAAACCCAGCATTCTCTGATACTCCGGCCATCTCTATTATTTTTATGCCTGAATCAGTAATTTTTTGTTCTAACCACCTGGTTCCCTCCTCAAAAGCAAACAAAATATCATCGGAAGTTTTAATGGGCCCCGGTATGTTCATTGCCAGTGTCATCGTCACCAGTCCCATATATTTTCCCCTCAGTTCCTCCTGAATTCTGGCTTTCCTTTCGCGGAAATGAAGCATTTCTTCAAGTTCAACATATCGATTCATAATCTACCTCTTATCTGTTGTTAATCCTGACAGGTTTCTGATTTTTAACGTCAATGGAATCACCATTAAAATCCAGACAATTGGTTCTGCCACAATAATTCCCATATATTTAAGAACCGGTGCCAGAAATGCTGCAATTGCAACTTTTCCTGCCAGTTCAATAAAGCTTGATACAACCGGGGTTTTATGATCCCCGCATCCCTGAAGTGCATTCCGGAAAATGGAAATAGCTGCAGGTACAAAATAAAACAGGGAATTAATCTTTAAGTAAAGGGCAGCCGTTCCTGCTATATCACGGTTTAAAGAACCGGTCACAAGATACACCAGATAAGGCGCAGCCGTATAACTTAAAAGAATCATTGCCACTGACCAGATGGACGTAATGATAAGCGCCTGGGAAATGCCCTTATAAATTCGGGATATCTTACCCGCCCCCATATTCTGGCCACAAAAATTCGCCATGGTCACGCCCATAACGGAAAAAGGGAGCATGAAAAACTCTGTAATTTTACGAGCCGCCGTGTGTGCAACAATAATATCTGTCCCCAGAAGATTGATTGCACTCTGCAGGGAAAGGGTTCCAAAAAATACCAGTGACATCATTAAAGCCATGGAAATTCCCGACGAATAGAGCTGCCTGATCTCTCCTCTGGTAATTTTAAAATCCCGGATATGAAAGCGAAAAACCGGATAGCGTTTTATCATATAGCAAAGGCTTAACACTGCCGACAGGGTTTGGGACAATACGGTTGCAATGGCCGCTCCCTCCACCCCGGTATGGAGAACAAGTATGAAGAAAAGATCCAGAAATACATTGAGTATACTGGATAAAACCAGAAATGCCAAAGGGGCTGCCGTATCTCCCACCGCTCTTAAAATGGAGGCACATGCGTTATATAGCATGGTCATGACCATTCCAAACAGAATGATCCGGATATATCCCTTTGCAGCAGGCATCAAAGACTCCGGTACATGAAGTGCTCTTAAAAACAGAGGCAGACCTCCCACACACAGCAAAGTAATTACAATGGAGGTGAGAGTCCCTAAAAGCAGACAACCAGCCGAGTACCTTCTGACCTTCTCCTCATCTCCCGCTCCATAGCTTCTTGCTGTAAGCAGGGCGAAACCGCCGGTCAGTCCGGACAAAAAACCAATAAACAGAGTGCTGATGGAAGTTGTAGCTCCCACAGCCGCCAGTGCACTCTCTCCCAGGGTGCTTCCCACTACCCGGGTATCTGCAAGGCTGTAAAATAGCTGAAATAGATTGCCAGCTGCAACAGGAAGCGCAAACTGAAGCATGATTTTTCCAGGGCTGCCTTTCGTTAAGTCTTTCATACTTTCTCCTTAGTCAACTTCATATTCTCCCATGGGGCAGATACCGTCAGACAGTAAAATCCTCAAATCCCGAAATCATGGGATAGGGTGCAATGCTTTTCACCGGACTGGTTATGGTCCCCTTAACATAAGGACTGAATGTCAGACGGCGAAATGGTTCTTTTGTTTTATTTTTAATCAGTCTGTCATTTCTTCCTAACTCACCTATGTAATTTCCATTCTTGTCATACAGCTCTTTGCCGTAAAACTTACCAAGAACTGTTCCATCACACGCAACTAAATAATCCCGTTGCTTCACCCCGATATAGCTTCCTCCCCAGTTCCAATATTTTTCCATTTTTTTAACACCTTTCCATTTTTCATTCGTTAACATCATACAACATTTTTGAATAAAAAGGAACACTTTAGAAGAGACACTTGGTCAAACTTAACCAAATTTCAAGGAACACTGGATTTTTCCCGTGTTCTGTTATATAATCAACTGCAAAAAATAAAACAGCAATGATACAGGAGGATATTATGGGATTTCAATATGTCAGCAATCTGCCCAGCCCGGAAGAAATCAAAGATCGTTTTCCTCTTCCAGCCGCTTTAAAAGCCCTTAAGATAGAAAGAGACCAGGCCATCAGTGACGTACTTACAGGAAACAGCGACAAATTTCTGGTTATTATTGGTCCCTGTTCTGCTGATAACGAAGACTCCGTCTGTGATTATGTAAATCGGCTGGTGAAAGTTCAGGAAAAAACAAAAGACCGTCTGATTCTGGTTCCCAGAATTTACACAAACAAGCCAAGAACCACAGGCGAAGGCTATAAAGGAATGCTTCACCAGCCTGACCCGGAGAAAAAGCCGGACATGCACGAAGGACTCATCGCCATCCGCCGCATGCACATGAAGGTTTTTGAGGAGACCGGTTTATCCACAGCAGACGAAATGCTGTATCCGGAGAACTTAACCTACCTTGACGATATTATGTCCTACATTGCCATCGGAGCCCGTTCCGTAGAAAACCAGCAGCATCGGTTAACATCTAGCGGCTGTGAGGTGGCAGTTGGTATGAAAAACCCCACCAGCGGCGATATATCGGTTATGCTCAACTCCGTAGTTGCTGCCCAGCAGGCTCATGATTTTACTTACCGGGGCTGGGAAGTGAAAAGTTCCGGCAATCCACTTGCCCACACCATCCTGCGAGGTGCGGTTAACAAACACGGTCAGTGCATCCCCAACTATCATTTTGAAGATTTATTTCTTCTTCATGAGATGTACAGCAGACGCAATCTGCAGAATCCCGCGTGCATCGTAGATGCAAACCATTCAAACTCCAATAAAAAATACAGAGAGCAGATTCGTATCTCCAAAGAAGTCCTTCACAGCAGAAAGCACGCGCCTGAGATCCGCAGTCTTGTTAAGGGACTGATGATTGAAAGCTATATCGAGCCTGGCTGCCAGAAGGTTGGAGACGGATGTTATGGAAAATCCATTACCGATCCATGTCTTGGGTGGGAGGAATCCGAGCGTCTGATTTATGAGATTGCGGAGAACTGTTAATTGCCCATATATTTTTCTCAATTACAAGTAATTTAAAAGAAGGTATAGACCAAAACAATCTGATGTATCTTTTAACAGATTACTTTGGTCTATAACCTTTTTTAACTTTAAAGTAATTTTTAAATTTAAATATTTTCTTCACTTGATGTTCTAAACATATCCAAAAAATAATTGATGCTATTTTTTCCTTCGCGCCAATGATAAATTATATCATTCAAGGGATAAGTCCCACTTATGTCTCCACGCATCTTATCTATCCAGCATATATTTCCATAATCCTCTCTCCATTGCCACTCACCACCCCTCCTGGATATCAGTTCTTCTCCATATACTGCCGCCAAACCTACGAGGTTGTTTTCTATCTCTTTAAAATCTTTATTTTTATACTCTTGTATTACCTCATTGATTTTTTCCAGTACTTTTCTTGTTGATGTCTCATTTTCTATCCCCATAAGAATACGGTATTCTCGGTTCAAGTCACTATGTTTTTGAAATAACTCCTGATTTGTTTTTATTGTGGGTCGTTTTTCCGTTGATGGCACACTGATTTCTTCTAATGCATTAAGACCATGTTCCAGGATAATGTTCTTAAATGTATTTAAAATGTCAACAAATTCCTCCTCATTATTCCACAGCCACCATTCTTTCGGAATTGGGAGACCTGGATATAAATAAGTAACCTTTTTGTCTGGATAAAATTCACTTCCATCTATCGTTTTCTGCTGGTATGCATTCGTATTGAATTTGAGTGCTAAATATTTAGAATGTATTATTTGTACATCTATAAACTGCTTTAGATCGCCTCTTTCCCTGACAAACCGAATCCCCTCATTCTTATCTGAATTATTGATTTTAAAACCATGCGAGGAAATGGAGTCACCTATTATCTTTTTAATTTTTCCTATTTTATTCATTATTTTATTCCTCCAAGATCATAATATTACGGACAAGCAAAATTCAATGGAATAGAAGGAGGAAAGAAAAGTGATGGAATCATACGTATTGCTCTATAAAGTATATATCCACCAACTCCGGCTCCAACTCCTATACCCACAGTTTTTGCTACCTTTTCCGCATTTTTCCCCTTTTCTGTACTCACTGATGGTACAACCACAGGTTCTTTCTTTGGTTTATTTACATACCCCCAATAAACCATTCCTGGCTCGTCAGGAAACGTGTAGTATCGAAGATTTTTATTAGGTTTCGTGGGGCAAGGTACCGTCCAGCCATTAGGATTAAATGTGGTTCCAGTTGCATCAATATTATTGATTCCCATAGTTCTCAGAGCCTGTATATATCCTTTCCTCTGTTGTGTTCCTGTTGGTTGTCCTGCATTATTCCAAAATGAATTATGATGATATTGCGATATAGGTTTTATTTCATAAACCTCTGCCATTCCACTTCCATTATTATTTAAATACATATCAATACTTCCGGTTCCGGTCATGCTATAGGGATATCCGGTCACTTTCTTCTCTACTTCACCATTTCCTGGATATCTTACCATAAAAATAGCTTGTAATACTTCATGAGCTTCCCTACCTTCCTTAGAAGTGTAATACCCCCATGGATCAACATATCCCAGAGGATTTTGAAAACAATAGTTATAGTAGTTTAAAGAAGCAGTAATACCCAGACTGCCTCCAAAGCTGTCATTACTGATAAATCTACCTATAGATGGCATATATTCTCTGGCCTGTGCGAAATAATTATTATTTTCTTCCTCTAACTGATATCCTGTAAACCCAAAGGGCTGTAAACAAGGACTATCATCAAGAATATTTCCAAATTCATCATAGCTGTAACTTTCTAACACCGTACCATTATTCGCCAAATACCGAATGGGGCTCCCAAGATCATCTAACCAAAAATACCTTTTTCCATAATTATCCCAGGTACCTGCTAAATTATCATCCCATATATAATTTTGTCCACCAGAATTTGTCTCTTTCCTTAACAAATTGTTATAACCACTTGTTAAATCGATTACGTACTTCGTTTTATCATAAACACCTGTTTTTCTTTTATCACTGCTCTTCCCTATTCGAAATCCCAACCCATTGTATTCGTATTTTACACTCATACCATCATTATCTGTAAAATTTGTAAGTCTGTTTTTTTCGTCAAATTCATAACTATATGTTTCTTTTCCATTCTTAATAACTGAAATTAAATTTCCTCTTTTATCATAATTGTATTCTTTTCTCTCTCTTCCTTCTTCTTTTATAAGCTGGTTCGCAGAATTGTATAAAAATATTGTTTTTTCACCACGTGCCTCGGTGCAGATACGGTTTCCATAAGCATCATATAGATAGTTAATATCCTTCTCACCATTCTTTTCAATTCCTTCCAAACGATTTAGTTTGTCATAATAATAAATAGAATTATCACTTTTGGAATTCATACCTCTACGATAGCTTTTTATATTTTTTTTATTACCAACCGCATCATAATTAATATAATATTCATCTATGGTTTCATCATAGATTGAATGAGTAAAATGGTTTAGTCTACCGGAAACATCGTAATTATAATTTGAAATAAGGCCGTTACCACATTTTTTATTAATTAGCTCATTTTTATCATTGTAGCAGTATTGGCTTATCCAGCCAGTTCCTTCTACTTTTGACAGGCGGTGACATTTATCATAGATATAATTAACACAACTTCCATCTGGATAAATTATCGCTTCTTTCTGATTATTAGCATTATATCTGTAATTAACTGTTTTCCCTTCGCTATCAGTAACCTGATTTATTCTCCCATATATATCATTATTTATTTTGGTTTTACCTGTACAATCATTAATCTCAATAAGCTGCCTGATAGAATTATATATAAAATTAGTTTTTTTATCACTTCCATAGGATATTTCAGTAATCAGACCTGATAAATTATATTTATATTTTGTTTCATAACCATCTGAATCTATCATGCTTACAAGATTTCCGATTTCGTCATAATTATAATAATTAGTGTTACTTAAAGCATCTGTTATGGATTCAACTCTTCCTAACAAATCTCTTTTATATAAAATTGAGTGGTCTCTTTCTTTTTTTTGTCTGCTGTTTATATTTGTTATTTTGTCATACTCCATCTCCATTTTATCAGAAATTCCGCCACTTTGTTGGATAGAAATTAAATCGCCTAAATTATCATATACGTATTGCGTTTTATTTCCAATGGCATCAATAATTTCTGTAAGCCTTTTTGTTGGAGAATATGAGTAGTTTGTCCTATTGCCGTTTCCGTCTACAATTGAAGTTACATTGCCTACCTCATCATATTCATAAACAATGCTCTCACCCAAATTACTTATAATACCCGTAAGCTGATTAAGTATGTCGTATTCGTAATTTAATACATATCCGTTATTAATAATTTTTTCAGTTATGTTCTCATTTGCATCATATTTATAATCTTCACTAACTCCATTTGAATATTCAATTCTCTTTAATAAACCTCCTTTATAATAAAAACATAGTGTCTCTAGTCCGTCTCCATCAATTATTTTTACAGGCAAATTCATATTATTGTAAACATATGTAAGCGTTCTTCCATAAATATCTGTTTCTTTTATAGTTCTACCCAATGCATCATATTGCGTAAGTATGCTTCTTCCGGCATTATCAGTAATTTTAATAATCTTACCCTGGTAATTATACTCAAATGTTGTAAAGTTACCATCGGGTTCATAAATACCAATATTACGATTTAATGCATCATAAGAAAAGACAGTTTCATTTCCCAAGGGGTCTATGATATTTGTCCTGTTGCCATTTCTATCATACTTAAATTTTGTTTTTCCTCCAGATCCATTATCAATACATTCCAATTGATTTAAGTGATTATAATAATATTGAATGCATCTGCCATTAGGTAGTGTTTTTTTAGTGAGCATGTTCATTGTATTGTACTCAGCTATAGTAATATTTCCCTCCTGATCTATAAATTGATAAGGTTTATTACTATCATTATAATTCATTACTTGTTTACTTCCATCATAATCAATGATTAAAGTAAGCCTATTATCTTCATATACAAAAGATTTTCTTTTTCCCGCAGCATTTATTATGCTAACTAAATTATCCTGGTTATCATATTCATATTTTGTTATATTTTGATTTCCATCAACACTTTCAATTATTCTATTTAATAAATCATACTTGTATTTACTGATACCGCCATTTCCTTCTTTGAATGATATCACATTTCCTTTGTGATCATATTGATAACAAATATCTGATTCATCAGGCTGTATAATTCTACTAATCATCTCTTTATCCTGATATAACACTTTAGTTGATATACCAAGCTGATTTATAATTTCCGTACAATTACCATTACAGTCATAATTATATTTTAAGCAGCCATTGCCTGGATCTTTAACTTGAATTAACTGATTACTCGCATTATACGTCATATTTGTTTTCTGTCCCAGAGCATTTATTATCTGTGTAATATTCCCACGGTTGTCATATGCATATCGGGTAACGTTACCATTCTTGTCTGTATAACTGATTTTCTGGTTCTTGTCATTATATGCAAACGTTTCCTCACCATCCTCATAAATAGTTCGAAGGTTACGCATCCGATTATCGCATTCATAAATGACCATATTACCATTCTGCTCTTTCATAAAGGTAAGATTATTTTTATCATCATAGCGCAGCTCTACCTCGCCACCATCTGGCATGATTTGTTTCACTACCCGGTCCGCACCATCATAATTGTTTTTCACTCCCGAAATTCCATTAGGTGTGACGATTTCATCTAACTTACCGTTCTCGTTATATTTATAGGTAAAGGTACTTCCTAAGGTATTTGTAAACCAGCGCAATTTGCCGTATTGATATTTTAAGCTGATCTTTCGCCCAGTATGGTCTTCCACATAGATTAGATTCTTTTCCTTGTTATATTTATACTTTAGCTGATCACCTGTACCGTTTTCCACTCTCTCAAGGAGACCAGCCCCATCATATGTAAATGTTCGGCACTTTCCACTTTTATCTTTCTGAGTACGCAATCTTCCGTCGCAGTCGAACTCATAAATTATTCCATCTTCCCTTTCGTACAAATAATTGCTTCCTGACTTATTTAATCTACCTCCATCTCCCATTACCGGAGCATAATCTCCATCTAACTTCTTACGGTATGGAATCTCTCTGCCATCCTCCAGGATGATTCCAAGCAGGTCTTCACCGACAATCTTTACCAGACGCACCCCATAATTATGGCTCCAGCCCACTCCAATATCTCCCTGAGAACCGCAGTCCATTGCATTATAAAACAGCTTGAAACTTAAGGGCATGGCGCCATTAATAACAAGGTCTTCTTTTTCATAAATATAATTCCCTGTATTCATATTAATTGGGTCCTTGCCAAAAACGTGGCAGAGCATATTTTTCCCAGCGGTCCAGCGGACTACATTTTGATAACGTTTCAAAAAAGCAGCCCAGTTTATTGCTCCGTCATACCCCTGACCTGATGTGACTGGAATTATGATTCCTCCCTTTTTGCACATTAAAACAGAACTCATACTAATTGCATCTTCTCCGCCAACCATTTCTGCCTTTGTGGCTGATACTGTAGTATTTTCCCATTTTTCAACCAGATCCATAAAACCCTCACACTGATGAGTATCCTGATTCTTCTTACATTCACCAAAATAAGGAATATTAACACATGCTTTACAATCCTTGCAGTTCGCTTTCTGCTTTCCACCACTGGTATAGTTATGATTTTCCGGTAACTTAAGCTGTGTAATACAACTACCATTGACACACATTAATTTTGCTCCTTCTACCAGATACTGTGTACTGTCAGTGGATTTCTTATCCTGATTAAAAATATTCCCCAGTCCAAATCCTAAATTCAATTTTCCTGTGTCACTCATTAAGGTTCCCCCTATCTTTTGTTCTTTTATCTATCCCTTCTATTACAGCCTATTAAACGCTCCATCAATCAAACAAATCTCTTTTAGTTCCAATCCAATAATATTTCTTTCCAGCAGGCTTTCCGCCAGATCCATTCGAATAACGATCACATTCTCCGCTCCAACTCTGACACGAAACAATGGAGTCCCTCTCATTTTACTCCGATCCAAAATAAGTTCCCGCTGCCCAGGTCCCGGCTTTTGCGCCAGACAGTCCTCTTCTTCCAGCACCGGACTAAAGTAAGAAGCACATTCTTCTTTATCTGTATCGAAAAGTACAAAAAACAGAAATGGAATATTGGAATCGTATAAGCCAATTACTTCCATAGCTGCCCTTGATAGCAGAAAAACAGGTTTCTCAATGATATCGGGAAATATTCCATCTATACCAAGCTTTGCATTTAGCAATACATAAGAAGGCATGTTCTGATACTCCTTCCTGTTTAGTTTCCTTACATCAATAGACTGGTTAACATTCATAATCTGCAAAAGGGGATTCTTTTCTTCGTTGGTCAGTATAAAATATTTTAAGTTTCCCTGGTACGCCATATAATCTCCCCCTCTCCCTGATACCTGCCGAAAAAGGCAGAAAAGTCTTTTGCCTTTCCTGCCCTTTGAAAGGCTTCTGTTTCCATTATTTCATCTGCCAGGTCCGCGCACAGCTGACGTACGGCCGCATAGTAATATTCCACACAAACTCTGCGGACCGCGTCCTCCTCATACCTCCAGATCCTGGGATACTTTTTCCTTAAATCTACCATTACTGATTTCATATCATCCTCAAAGCACTCAAAAAAGCCGGATGGACGCCAGTACAATTCCACTGGATCCGGATCAAAATAAAATTCGTTATTATATAAAGACAACAAAAACTCATAGCTTCCTGTTTGCAGACTGGTATTGAGATAACAGATCCCAAGCCAGGACCACTTTTTCTCTTTCTTTGCCGCCTCTTCTAATAACTGAACGAAAGGCTCCAAAGCCTGCTTCCTCCACTCTTTGTTCTGGTAATCAAGTTCCAGCCTGCGGCACTTTAATATAAATATCTTATCTTCCGCATTTTGGGCGGCTTTTTCCAGTTCTTTTATCCGACCCATCACACTTCCTCCTGTTTACTGTACTTTCAGTTCCCCTCCAGTAAAAGAGATGCCCTGTTCTATATTAATACTGGTTGTCTTCTGCTTTATATTGACGGAATCTGTTCCTGCTGCAATGAGAGAGCCAGTTTCACTTGAAATAGTAAGGTCATCTTTTGCCTTTAATACAATATCATTCTGGCTGACGATATGGACTCCTTTGGCATCACTTAGTTCTATTTTGGTTCCCTGGTTATTGGTAATTACAATGGAATCTGGAGTAAAACGAATCTCCTTCTGGTATTTATTCTTAATAATTTTGTGCTCTGGATTTTTACGATCAGAACTTTGTGTATCAAGATGAACCGAACTTATCACATATGCTTCTTCTTCCTTTTGTTCCGGTATATGGAGCCGGACAGCATCCCCCACCTCCGGCATACAGTACCAGCCGGTTCCGTCAGGGGTAGAATAAACGGTAGAGTATGGATACCACAGATTAATTTTCTGATCCTGATTCTCATCCTTACTGATCTTCACCATCACCTTATCTTCTTTTACCTTTATAACTTCTGCCGGGAAAGAACAGCCGGCACGGTCTTTCTCCCGGTATTCCGGAAAATCCATACCAGATCTGGATTTTAAGTGACATGTATGCAGCATTTCACCTCTTTCATACCTGCTTTCTATTTTCCAGACAAAGAGTTGCATTCCATCTATTGAAATCTGGTCACCAATCTGGTAATCCTCCCGGCTTTGTATCACATACTCCAGACAGGAGGCTTCCCGCATTTGCGTTAATCCCTGACTCCGTTTCTTTTGATAATCCATCAGATTCTTTTTAACAGCGTATTTGGCAAACTTGGGGAGTTCATAACTCTCTCCCTTTGGTAAATCGTAAAAATACTTAACCCCGTTTATTCTGGTACTCGGCACAAGGAAGCTGTGAAACCCTGCCGCTATCCTCTTTAAAAATTCCCAGTCTGTCTCCCTGTGCTGCAGCACCAGTTTTCCGGTCTTATCCGTCAGGGGACGATTCTTTATAATGCCCGAATTCTCATAGCTTCCCGTAATTTGTCCGAAAATTGCTTCATATGTAACTGTGCCATCCTGAAAGGTTCTGAAGTGTGATTTCAGATCCATAAAATAGGTACCTGTTGTAAGCTCTAATGTCATCTTTTTCTGATCATTTACCTGTTCCACGGAAAAGCCGGTAACTACTCCCCAGAAAAGTGTCTGTACGTCACCCTCTTCCCCCACTTCTTCAATCTTCTCCCATACATCGCCAGTCAGCTGCTTTAAATAGATATCTTCATCCTCATCTGCGATATACCCGCTTACCACAGCTGTTCCATGCTCATTAATCTGCCTGTTTACCATAAGCTCTCTGACCTCAATAAACTGAATCGGTCCTGTTTTTAAATTATATTCTTTCACATTCTTCCTCCTCTGTCTGTATTGTCTCAAGCATACGAAGGATCACCGGCCTCCATTTATCGTAATCCTTAAATATGCAGTAAAAGGTTCCAACCATCATTTTTCTGTCAGAAAGGATCAGAAACATCATGTTATAGACCCGTTCATCGGCAGCAAAGCTTTTGTAATCAAACCACACCATAGGAACATTGCCGGAAATATTTCCCTGATCATAGAAAACGTTTTTTTCATCTGCGCGCTTTAAAATTTGTATCATTTGTTCCCTCTCATGATACAGATCAAGAACGTAAGTCTTCTTTTCCAGAATTGCCGTCTGGAAGGTTAGTCCTGAATGGGCAGAGGGATTGATTAATACCAGCTCCGGGCGGTTTTTTGAAAAAAAGATGGAAGCGCTTTTATCCTCATCTGCTTCAAAAAAACCATCGGGAATGTCCATTGCAATACCCAGACTGGGAAACCACTTCAACTTTTTTGATCGGTCAGCCCGTTCCTGTGTCTCCTGTTTTATCTTATTAATCTCTCTTTGAAGCTGCAAAAATATCTTATCAATATCGTTATCATTTATCTCTTCCATTATCTCACTCCTGACCGTTTGCGAACTACTATGCAGTTTCCTCCAGCGTATCAAAAAAATACTTTAACAGTGCCTCCCATTTCAAACGATCCTGTTCCGGAAAAGTTGCCGTGACAAGTAACATCCGATTATGAACTGATAAGACCGCTTTTACGTGCTGACTGCTCTCTCCCGCCTCTTCCAGTACCATGGTAAACCAGCCACACTGGAATTTCCCCTTATCGTATCGATGAACCGGAGATAATTCATTTCTTGGATAAATACTGCTGATATATTCTCTAACTGCTTCTGCAGCGATTCCCGTTTCATCCGGTCCCAGCTCCTTATCTATCATTTGAAACGTCATTTGACATTCCCCTGTATCATCTGCGAAAATCATTTCCGGACGATCCTCATATGGATAATATGCTTCCTTCCCGTTATCTGACATCTCTTTTAGCAAAACCGGAATTCTGGCTGTTAAGATTCCATTAACAAGTTTAATTTCTTGCATCAAAACCGGTTCCTGGAGGCAGCCTTCCGTATTTTCATCATATAATAAATTCATCTGTTACACTCCTGTTTACCCTCTGCTTTGAAAACTGATGCCGAAATCTGCTATGATCTGATTTCTTTTATTCAAACGATCCTGTGCTTTCGCCTGCTCTGACTGGAATACCTTCTGTTCTAAGACAGCTGCTGCGTCAAGCTGGCTGCTGATTGCATTCAGCCGGTTGACTTTTTCAATTAAAGGACTTTTTCCAACTCCGCCGACTTTAATGGTCTTACTCATTTCTTCACCCCCGAAATATTATTTTTATAACAATTTTATATCTATTGCCCTGTAACAAAGTTTACCTTTGTCCCTGTTATCTGCCGTTCCAGTTTTGTGGTGCCTGCCGCACATGGAGTTGATGCCAGAACTGCATTCTCTGCCCCGTTTAAATTATATTTTCCCATGTCGGTAGACTCGGTTACAGGAAATCCCACATCACCGCTTCCCTCCATTTTTACCTTTCCAAATTTACCAATGGAATCAAACCCGTTGCATATATTAATAACCGCAGGAGAAGCCAAATCTCTTCTGACAAGGGAGATTTCCTGAGGGGCAAGAAAAGAGACTCGGCTGGCTTTTAGCCACACTCCTTTTTTTGCAAGTACGGTAAGCCCTTTACTACTCTCAATATTTGCTCCCAGGCTGTCGCTAATTTCCACCTTTAACGGCACCCTCTGTTTTAAATCCACAAATCCCAGACAATCCGGAAGCAGATACATCCGTTTATTCTTTGCTGTGGTAAAATATCGCTTTGAAGGATCAGTCATCTCTCCATTACCGGTTCCGTTTTTCCTGATACTGCCGCTTGCCCTGGCACTGCCATCTCCGTCGTCAAATGTAATCCAGATACGCTCTCCGATTTCAGGCATACAGTACATCACATTTCCGGTATCCGGCAGCCATGGATACCAGAACACTTCCTGGCCATTCTGAGCCCCATCAATATCCAGACTTACACGTACACACTCTCCCTTTGTTTCCAGTACCGTACTCGCAAGTGAGATGCCAGCCATCTGGGTATTGTCATATCTGGCTGTGCCAAATACCTGGGGAGAACCAACCGTATAGGTATAAACCAGCAGCCCTTGTTTGAGTTTACACCGTTTGCCAATAATTACCTTGTTGGAATTATCCCGTATTGTTATACTGTCTCCAACCTTCCAGTTCTCATAGTTGCTGATTTCATGACAGATAAACTGGCTCTTTAAAAAATGATACTGCTCTTTATCATAGGTGTAATAAGACCGATCAAACCATATTTTTTCTTTACTGGCTTCCTGGCCCTCTCTGGATTCGCCACGGGGCAAACCAAAATATATCTCAGGTTTAACCGAAACTCCCCCTGGAAGCAGGGAGGTTCCTAGTTGTCCTGCAATTCTTTTTAAAAATTCCCAGTCCGTTTCCTTGTATTGATAAATCGGAGTTCCAATTTTTCTGTCCTCAATGTGAAATATCACTTCAGCATTTGCTGTATCTGCCAGGACACGCCTTACCAACGCTTTGTAAGTCATGTCAATATTTTGAAAGGATCTGCATTTTTCTTCTCGGTCAAGCAGTTTGGTAGGGGACACTGCCTCTATTTCAACAGTATAGCCGTTCCCCTCCTTGCATATTGAAACCTCCATAATAAAACCACAGAAAACAGGAGGGCTCATTTCATTGCCATTTTTATCAGCCACCGTAACGGATATACTACTTCCCTCCAGTTTTTGTAAGATCGGCGATACTCCAATATCTTCCGAAACATATCCTTTTAGCTTGGCAAGTGTATGGCAGTTTTTCTTTATGTCCATCTCAAATTCAATAACTTCATTGATATTTAAAAGACTGTTGATTATTAGATTTCCGGATGTGACTGCATTCATGAAAAAGCTCCTTCCTCCTCTGTTATTTCCCCTGTTAGTTACTATTAAATTGTATTTGATAAATAATTACATTATACTCCAATAAATTACAAAAACTACTATCATGTAATAATTAGCAGCTTATATGTAACTTTTGGTATTTTTTTTAGTTATATTCGGTCAACACGGGTCAACACCGAGATTCAGGAAGCTTTAAATCTGCTGGTACAAACTTCTTCCTCAAACTGTTTACAATATCTGTTACAAAGACTCTCACACTGTTAGCACATGGTTCTTTGAAATTGTTTGCATAAAAAAATTACCCTGCCATTGTTTTATGACAAGGTAATTTATTTATATAATTAGAACATCACAATCTATCGGGGTAGGCATACACCAAAAAGCATGTCCTTTTTTATTTTCACTCTTGTAATTTCAAATAGAATTGAGTAAAATGAAACTACCAGAGTTACCCCTATACGTAACGTTTCATAAGCCCACACCGGCGTGTCCGGTGCTAAAGAGAAGGAGGTACGGATATGCGGACGATGAATGTCGATATCCAGCTGCGTACCATTCCCATTCCGCTGGCACTCCTGATCAATACTGCCAATGCATTTATGTGCGATATCTATATTGATTACGGGTTGACCAGAGTTAATGTTAAAGACTACGATGAAATGAAGATGGGACTGGTTACACAGAATCGGAATTTATTATTTAACTTCGACGGCGAAGATGAGTTGGCCGCTGAAGGGCGGATCGGAATGCTGTTTAGACCGTAGCCGTCGGAAAGGAACCCATATGACCTACAATACAAAAGAGAGTTGACCGCGGCGATTGGCCGGCGGACAGCTCTCTTTTTCATGGTTCCCTTAACCGAGGAATGCGGTTACACCAAAATACAAAAGTACAATTGCCCCAAGGACAATTCTGTAATATCCAAAAAATTTAAAATCATGCTGTCTGATATATCCCATAAGAAACTTAATCGCATACACAGAAACGGCAAATGCCACAACCATTCCCAAAATCAGATAAAAAACCTGAGCTCCTGAAAAATTAAAACCGAATTTCACAATCTTTAAAAGGCTGGCACCAAACATAACCGGGATCCCAAGAAAGAATGAAAATTCTGCTGATGCCGCCCTGGAGCAGCCCAAAATCATTGCACCAAGTATGGTGGAACCGGAACGGGAGGTACCGGGAATTAAGGAAAGCAGCTGGAACAAACCAATATAAAGAGCTGTCTGGTAAGATATCTCTCCCACCTTCTGCACTTCAAAGTTTCGGTACTTATTCCGGTTCTCAATCACCAGAAAGAGAACACCGTATATAATTAAAGTCGCTGCTACTACATAGCCGTTCATTAAATATTTATCCAGGATGTCATCCACTAATATTCCAATCACAGCTGCAGGCAGACATGCCAGTATAATCTTGCTCCATAAAATAAATGTTGCTTTTTTCTGAGCCGCCTTTTTTCTTGGGGAGAATGGATTTAACCTGTCAAAATACAATACTACTACTGCAAGAATCGCCCCCAGCTGAATCACAACCAGAAACATATTTTTATAACTGTCCGGCTGGTTTAAATGAATGATCTCATCTACTAAAATCATATGACCGGTGCTGCTGATTGGCAGCCATTCTGTAAATCCTTCCACGATTCCCAGAACGATAACTTTTAATATCTCAATTATATTCATCTTAATTCCTCTATTTTAAATATTTTCTATCTGCCAGTCAATTGGAGTCATTCCATTTGCTTCCAGATAAGCATTGGTTTTGCTGAAATGTTTGCATCCAAAGAATCCTCTGTAAGCAGAAAGAGGACTGGGATGTGGTGCTTCCAGTATTAAGTGTTTAGGATTTGTAAGCATTGCCTTCTTATTCTGTGCGGGACGCCCCCATAAAAGAAAGACCATAGGGCGATCCTGCTCATTTAAAATCCTAATAGCCGCATCGGTAAAAGTCTCCCAGCCAATTCCCTGATGGGAGTTAGCTGCATGTGCTCTTACAGTCAATACGGTATTCAGTAACATAATTCCCTGATCTGCCCATTTTTTTAAGTATCCGTTATTAGGAACCTCACAGCCTAAATCCTCTCTCAGTTCCTGATAGATATTCACCAGTGACGGCGGAATATCCACATCAGGCTTCACAGAAAAGCACAGGCCATGAGCCTGACCCACGTTGTGATAAGGATCCTGCCCCAGTATTACCACCTTAACCTTGGAAAGGGGGGTAAACTGAAACGCATTGAATATGTCATTGGGGTCTGGAAAAACCTGGGTTGTTTCGTACTCTTTCCTCACCTTCTGATAAAGTTCTCTGTAATATGGCTTTTTAAACTCCCCGTTTAAGGGTTCCAGCCAGTCGTTATCAATTGCTCCCATTTTTTCTCCTTTGCATCTTTAAATCCGAACCGGTATTCCTTTCTCTGATAAGTACCGTTTTAACTCCATAATTTCCAGTTCTTTGTAATGAAACAGAGAAGCCGCCAGAGCCGCATCTGCCTTGCCCTCTGTAAGAGCACTGTGAAAATGCTCCATGGTTCCAGCCCCGCCTGACGCAATAACCGGAACGGATACAGACTCTGCAATAATCCGGTTCAGTTCATCATCATAACCAGCTTTTGTGCCGTCACAGTCCATGCTGGTGAGCAGTATCTCTCCGGCTCCCAGACGGTCTGCTTTTATAGCCCACTCTACGGCATCCAGTCCTGTATCGATTCTTCCGCCGTTCTTAAAGACATTCCAGCCGCTTCCATCTGACCGTCTTCTTGCATCAATGGCAACCACCACGCACTGGCGTCCAAACTTATCAGCAGCATCAGAAATCAGTCTGGGTGTATTAATTGCAGAGGAATTGATGGAAATCTTATCCGCCCCTTCCCGTAAAAGCATCTTAAAATCCTCTACTGTCCGGATTCCTCCGCCTACCGTAAATGGAATAAAGACCTTCTCAGCAACCCGGCGCACCATATCAACCACTGTATTCCGGTTATCGGAGGAAGCCGTAATATCAAGAAATACCAGCTCATCTGCCCCTGCTTTATCATAGGCTGCTGCGATTTCTACCGGATCTCCGGCATCCTGTAAATTAACGAAATTAACACCCTTTACCACTCTTGCGTTGTGCACATCCAGACATGGAATAATTCGTTTTGTAAGCATCCGGTTCCTCCTTTAAGTCAGTTCAATGAAGTTTTTCAGTATCTTAATACCGGTATCTCCGCTCTTTTCCGGGTGGAACTGGCAGGCAAATATATTATCCCGTTCCACCGATGCCCCAAAAGCCACACCGTACTCACAGGAGGCGGCAACATCCGATTCCCTGTCTGCCTCTAAATAATATGAATGGACAAAATAAACATATGCACCGGAATCCAGACCTTTAAAAAGTCTTGCGCCCGGCCTGATTGAAAGACTGTTCCAGCCCATATGGGGAACCTTAAGCCCGGACTGATCCGGAAAACGAACAATTTTTCCCGGAAGAATAGAAAGTCCTTTGACTCCTTCACATTCCTCACTGCTGTCAAATAACAGCTGCTGCCCCAGGCAGATTCCCAGAAAAGGAGTTCCTTTTTCTGTAACCTTCCGGATCACATCTGGCAGGTCATACTGGCAAAGTTTATCCATGGCGTCGCCAAATGCTCCCACACCTGGTAGAATCACTTTGTCTGCTGCAAGTATGGTTTCCTTATCCCTGGTCACCACTGGTATCTCCCCTAACGAAGTAAGGGCTTTTTCCACACTTTTTAAGTTTCCGGCATCATAGTCAATAATCGCAATCATGGCAGCCACCTCTTTTTCGCCTTTTTCCAATATTCTAACACAGTCCCTGATCCTGCACAACGCAAAACGTTACTAAATGCTTTCTAAGAATTCCACGGAATTTACAGGAATTGATTCTGCCTTTTCCCGCAGCCCTTCGGAAAGCTGTGCAAAACTTCCATGAATGCGGTACAGAAATGCCTTGTTATTTACAGAAGCCGTTTTCTCAAAAGGCCACCGGATTACAGTCGGCGTCTGAAATCCCACACCAAGCTCTAAGATCACAAGTTTTTTATTCAGTGTTCCCGCCAGCCATCTGGTATAGGCATTCCACTGGGGGAGATACCCCTCTTTAATATAAGTTTCCGCCTGAATGGTATTTCCAGTCAGCGGTTCTCCACAATGAGGGCAGATATCATCAGGAATCTCTCCAGGTTCCCAGATGTCTTTCGTACAGGCTTTGGAACACTGTCTCCAGGTTACATTGCCACAGGGTGCCACCATACGTTTTGGATCCAGACCTGACTTCATCAACTCCCCATTGGTCAGTGTTGTGACAATAAAATAATCCTTGTCTTTTATAAGTCCGCCCATTTTTTCATAAAGGCTGTCTTCCCCACCAGCGATAATGCCGTTCCATTCCTCTCCGATTCCAATTAACAGCTTTTCACATTCCTTTATTTCATTTAATATCTGCTCTTTTAAAGCCATACGTTATCCACCTTCTTTTCTACAGTACTGATCCATTATACATCACTTAAGTTTTTAAGAAAAGATAGAAATTCTCACCTTGCGGCGGTGCTCTCTTCTATGCTATACTAATCTGTGCTATTTGAATAATGAAAAAGGAAGTCAGCATAACATGAATCGATTCAAAAGGCTCTCTCCCTTTTTGGGAGGCTGTACCGCGATAGCAGTCCTGGCACTGCTGTTAGTCATCTATACTCTGACAAGGCCGGTTCCTATGGCGGGAACCAAGAACATTACCGTAGATGTAGTATATAAGGATGGGACAACAGACCACTATCAGTTAAAGACGGAAGCCCAGTTCTTACTGGAAGCCATAAACGCCATACCAGGTCTTACTCTGGAAGGAACCACCACCGAGGAAACGGGCCTGATGGTGATTAAAATTAATGGCAAGCAGGCCGATTATAAAAAAGACGGTGCCTACTGGGCTCTTCTTTGTGACGGAGAACCATGCAATTACGGCGTCAGCCAGCAGGCGATTAAGGACGGGGAACACTACACCTTTCAGTACACCCTCTCTGATGGTAAAGGCGGCGGGTCATGAAACAATATCGTCCCATTACCACAAAGAATCTGGTAATTGATGGGTTTTTAAGTTCGCTGTTACTGATCAGTCAGGTAAGCTTATCCTGGCTGCCCAATGTGGAGCTGGTTTCTTTGTTTTTAATTTTATACACTTTGGTATTTGGCAGACACGTATGGATTATCCTGTACGTGTTTGTTCTATTGGAAGGATTATTCTGGGGAATTGGCATATGGTGGTTTTCTTACCTGTATGTGTGGGCGATTATACCAGCCGCCATTTTTCTTCTATATAATAAGAACTGCCCATCACCATTCTCCGCCGCGCTTCTGTCAGGAACCTTTGGTATGCTGTTTGGTTTATGTTCCTCTCTGCCCACACTTCTGACCGGGGGCCTGTATGCAGCCTTTGTCTGGTGGACTGCCGGAATACCATTTGACATCCTCCACGGTATGGGGAATTTCACTATTTCACTTATTTTATTTAAGCCCTTATATCAGCTGCTCGTCCGGCTGAAACAGCATCAATCATAAAACAAAGGAGTATCAGACTATGGAAACAGCTATCGTAAGAATTAAAAAGGGAGAAGGACGGTCATTAAAAGCCGGAGGAATGTGGATTTTTGATAACGAAATTGATACCATAACAGGAGATTATACCAACGGAGATATCATTACTGTCCATGATTTTGACGGCTACATTCTAGGCCGGGGCTTTATTAATACCAACTCCAAAATCACAGTCCGCATGATGACACGAAAAAAAGATGTGGAGATCAATGAGGATTTCATTGAAATGCGGGTACGAAACGCATGGGAATACCGGAAAACTACTGTAGACACCAGCAGCTGCCGGATCATCTTCGGAGAAGCCGATTTTCTTCCAGGAATCGTAGTGGACAAGTTCTCTGATGTTCTGGTAGTGGAATCTCTTGCGCTGGGTATTGACCGCTTAAAACCTGTGATTCTTGAAAAGCTGAAAAATATTCTTGCAGAAGACGGAATTCAGATCCGGGGTATCTATGAACGCAGTGATGCCAAGGTACGGCTTCAGGAAGGGATGGAACGATTTAAGGGATTCATCGGAGAGCCATTTGATACTAAGGTTGAGATTACAGAGAACGATGTTAAATATATGGTGGATGTGGAAGACGGCCAGAAAACAGGATTCTTTCTGGACCAGAAGTACAACCGGCTTGCCATTAAACGCTTATGCAGGGACAAACGGGTTTTAGACTGCTTTACCCATACCGGTTCCTTTGCCTTAAATGCGGGTATCGCAGGTGCAAAAGAAGTAATTGGAGTCGATGCATCAGAACTTGGGGTTGAGCAGGCAAGGGAGAATGCAGAGTTAAACGGACTTTCCGATCGTGTCTCCTTCCGCTGTGCCGATGTTTTTGAACTCCTGCCCGAGCTTGAGAAATCCGGGGAAAAATTCGATGTGGTGATTCTTGACCCTCCCGCGTTTACCAAATCCAGAAACTCCGTAAAAAATGCAGTGAAGGGATATCGGGAAATTAATATCCGGGGATTAAAGCTTGTTACAGATGGCGGTTATTTAGCCACCTGCTCCTGCTCTCATTTCATGACCCCCGAGCTGTTCACCAAAACCATAAGAGAAGCAGCTGTAAGCGCCCATAAGCGCCTGCGTCAGGTGGAATACCGCACCCAGTCTGCAGACCACCCAATTCTCTGGAGCGGAGACGAAAATTCTTACTACCTGAAATTTTATATTTTTCAGGTTTGTGACGAGAAATAATCATTTAAAAACAGGGCAGGTTAATCCTCTTATAGGATTCCTGCCCTGTAATTCATTATCTTACAGACATAGCCGCATACATACCGCTTCTCACGGCGCCGCCTACTTTTCCTACTTTTGCACAATCACCAATCAGGCGTACCTTATTATGGTATTTTGCATCAATGGCTTTCGCGGTTTCATTGTTAGGAAGCATTCCAAAGGAAGCTACCACTGTGTTTCCTTCAAGGAAAACCTCTTTTCCATCTTTTCCCATAGCCCGAACACCTTCAGCCGTGATTTCAAGCACCTTATGTCCCGTATAAAGTTCTACTTTATTCTCTAAAAGCATTGGTATTAAGGATGCTTTGTTAATCATATGATCTCCAGCTGCCACTTCATCAAGCATTTCAATAATGGCCACCTTCTTACCCTTTAATGCAGTTTCCAAAGCACTGTCACAGGAGGACAGACCACCGCCGCAATAAATGATTTTTTCACCTTTCAGCTTGTTCTCATCCAAATGTGCTTCCAGAACATTAATTGCACGTTCAATACCCTTAATTGGGGGCATCATTGGAATTGCTCCGGTAGCAACGATGATCGCATCCGCCTTCTCAAACACTGGATCATCTTCCCCTATTTCCGTATTCACATGTACTGCAACTCCCGTTAACTCCAGCTGGCGCTTATACCAGGTAATCAGTTCACGCAGCTGACTCTTAAAAGGAGGAGTTGCTGCACTGCGTAACTGTCCCCCTAGATCACTCTCTTTTTCAAACAAGTCAACCTTATGTCCCATAAGCGCCGCTGTTCTGGCAGCTTCCATTCCACCAGGACCTCCTCCGATTACAACTACATGCTGCTGTTTATCCACCTTTTCAAGTTTAAAACGTTTCTCGAACCCAGTGGCTGGATTGACGGAGCAGCTGATTTTCGTCAGTCTGGTGAGAATTCTTCCGATGCAGTCATCGTTACAGCGAATACAGGGACGAACTTCATCACGTCTGTCAGTTAAAATTTTGTTTGCCATCTCCGGTTCAGCGATTAAAGGTCTTCCCATCAATACAAAATCAGCATTTCCGCTTTCAATTAACTGAACGGCTGTTTCCGGAGTGTGGTTACCGGCATTTAAAAGTGGAATTTTAACCGCCTTACGTGCAACCTCACAAACATCTGCCATACAGGCATCACCCAGATAGGCGGGTGGAAATATATAATCAATATTTTCATAGCTTCCGCTGTCAATATCCAATGCATCGACTCCTGCTTTTTCCAGTTCCTGCATAAGGGGAATGGTTTCTTCAAAAGTACGTCCGCCTTCAAAATTATGCTTTACTGCCATTCGAAACAGGATAGGCATATCTTGTCCCACTGCTTCCCGTATGGATTGTACAATTTCAACGGCAAAACGCATACGGTTTTCCGGTGTTCCGCCATACTCATCTGTTCTTTTATTCCAGATTTCTGACATAAACTGGTCAATTAAATATCCTGCATGACCATGAACCTCAATGGCATCAAAACCAGCATCCTTCAGTACTTTTGCAGAGTAGGAAAATTGCTTCATAATAGTCCTTATTTCTTCAACCGTTAATTCGCGGCACATTAAATTCGGATCAAACATGGAAGGAATTGCGGAAGAAGAAACAGGCGCCTTTCCATTTAACATATTAGGAAATGCGTTTTTTCCGGTACCGCAGCTGAGCTGTGCACAGATCTTCGTTCCATAGCGGTGAACTGCTTCCACTAATGTGGTTAACTGAGGAATCACATAGGTATTATCCAGATATCCTTCCATGGAGCCCTGAGCCAGTTCCTGTGTTAAGAATTGGCAGCCCATAATGATCAGTCCGGTTCCCCCTTTTGCCCGCTCTTCAAAATAATCAATTTCATCATCAGCAATGGTTCCGTCAATATGGCCTGAGTTAAGTCCCATTGGTGCCATGGCAATACGATTCTTTACAATCATATTTCCGATTGAAAATGGTGTGTTTAAAATCTCGTAATTCATATGCCGCCTCCGTAAGTATGTTTTTGATAAAATATTAACATATTTATGGTAACATACTTACGGACGTTTATGCATCGTGCATTTATTTAGAAAAATATCAGAAACAATGACATTTCTGCACAAATGATTTTTTATCTCATTTACTGATATATTCTAAGATTTTATAGGAAAAATATAAAGTCATATAACAGTCCCTGTTATAAATATCCACGGATATCAGTTCTTGGATTTTAGACAAACGGTAGTTCATGGTATTTCTGTGAATAAACAGATCATCGGCAGAAGCCACCAGATTCCCCATGTTTATAATGTACGTATATAAACTTTTCAAATAATCTGTTTTATGGTTCTCATCGTATTCTTTTAATCTTAAAATATCCGGGTGGCAATAATGGATCAGATCCTTTTGTTCCTTTATCCGGTCCAGCATATCATAAATTCCATAATCTTCATATCGATAGATGCATAACTCAGCTGCTTCCTTTTTACCTAA
>SVDT01000013.1:0-16733 GCA_015057775.1 Paenibacillaceae bacterium
ATATCCACTCCCAGAGGCTTTTTAAATATACTTAAAAACAGCGGGCAACGTATCTATGTTCGCAAAGACAGACAGTTTCACCTGCTCTCTCTTCCTGGTCTTTATGAGATGGGTATGAACTACTCTCGTTGGTACTACAAAACCGAAGATGACCTTATTCTTGTCACCGCCTATTGCAGCAGCAAAAAGCCAGTTCATGATAAAGCTCTGCCTCAGGCTCTGCAGGTGCATCTGGAAGTGTTAAGTGTTAATGGCTGTAAATATGACTTTATTGTTACCAATCAGTTATCCATGGGTACCAATGAATTCACTCATGACATATCAGGTACAATTACAGAAAACAAAATGCACTTACCATTTCAGACAGATAAATACGAGAATCTTTCTTATGATATTATCTCATATGAATCATGCCTTATTTCTGACGACCGTATTTTCTATGTAGAAGAGCGTCCTTTTGATGAGACCTTTGTTACGCTCTCCTATACAAATACTGATACCCTCCATCTGACAATAGGAGGCAGCTTTGATTTCAACTCTTCCATCTCCAGTATGGCTGATTTCGGGAAAGAAAAAGCATATGCATTGGAACAGTATGCTTCCATCATGAAACATTTTCATTTATATGCCCCGGAGGGAAATGAACGTTTTTCTATTTTAAACGAGACCGCGTGGTGGTACACACACAATGCCATGATTCATTTTTTGATGCCCCACGGACTGGAGCAGCCCGGAGGTGCAGCATGGGGAACAAGAGATATCTGTCAGGGACCTTTTGAATATTTCCTGTCTACCGGTAATTATGGAATCATACGGGAAATATTATTAAACATATTTTCCCATCAGGAGAGTACAACCAGCGAGTGGCCACAATGGTTCATGTTTGACCGCTATGAAATGAATGCCGGCGAATGCCACGGAGATGTGATCTTCTGGCCTTTAAAAAGCCTTGCAGATTATCTTACTGCCAGCCAGGACTACACCATTTTGCAGGAAGTTCTGCCATATGCGGATCATTGGGAGAAAAAAGAATCTCTATTCGCCCATGTTCAGGCTGCAGTATCCCAGATTCAGAAAAACCGTTTTATTCCTGGCACAGGGCTGATCACTTATGCAGGCGGGGACTGGGATGATACGTTACAGCCGGAAAATCCGGAAATGAAGGAAAAACTGGTCAGCACCTGGACCCAGGCTTTGGCATGTCAGACTTTTACCATGCTGGGAGAAGCTCTTTCCGATTATGATGAGGCTTTCTCACGCCTCCTCCTGGATTTAGGGGATTATACCAAAAAAGCATTTTTAGAGTATGCTGTGAGGGATCATATTATAGCAGGATTTTTAGAGTGGAATTCAACCCCTAAACACTTATTGCATCCATCAGACAATCAGACTAATATTCATTACCGGCTGCTTCCTCAAACCAGAAGTATCATAGCAGAGCTGGCGGATCGGAATCAGGCTGCCAGAAACATTGAAATTATCCATCAGTATCTGGAATGCCCGGATGGAGTCAGGCTGATGGATGCCCCGGCATCTTACGACGGCGGCGTAAGCCATCTGTTCAAACGAGCGGAACAGGCAGCAAACGTAGGAAGGGAAATCAGTCTCCAATACACCCATGCTCATATTCGGTACATTGAAGCAATGGCAAAATACGGCAACGCAGAGAAAGCATGGGAAGGATTGTTCCGGATTAATCCCGTTCTCATTCAAAAAACAGTTCCAAATGCCTGCCTCCGTCAAAGCAACATGTATTTTAGCAGCTCAGACGGAGATTATAAGGACCGTTACGAGTACCAGCAGGATTTCCACCTGCTGCGCAGCGGCAATGTTCCTGTAAAAGGCGGCTGGCGCCTTTATTCCTCTGGCCCAGGCATCTATATTCACCAGTTAATCAGTTATATTCTGGGAATCCGTTTTCAGGCAGATGCCATTATTATTGATCCTGTTCTTCCCGATCAACTGGGGGATTTTGAGCTTTGTCTGGAATGTTTTGGAACGGTATGCACCTTTCATTATCGCAAAAGTGAATCAGGTTGTGTTCAGCTTCTTAACAATGAAACCAGTCTCAATCACACATACTGTGAAAACCCCTATCGCAATGGCGGAATCAAAATTGATAAAAATACATTTTTAAGTGTTCAGGCAAAAGAGTTTACTGTTACATATTAATCCAGTTATAATAGCAAAAAGGGATTTAAACCATAACGGTTTAAATCCCTTCTTGTTATTTGGTAAGCGAAATTCTTACCAGTGCCTTTTTCAGCGCTGTTTCCGCTCTTACTATATCGATCTCTCCGCTCTGCTCTTTCAAGCGGCGTTCTGCACGGACCTTTGCCTCTTGTGCACGGTTTATATCGATCTCCTCCGGCCACTCTGCCACTTCAGCCATAATAACAATTTTCTCCGGTAAAATCTCAAGAAATCCAGACATCAGAGCAGCTTCTTTTATGCCGCCAGCTTCGTGAATTTTTAAGACTCCCGGTGCTACAATCGCTGTCATTGGAATATGTCCCCGGTATACACCGATTTCACCTTCCGTAGTAGTAAGTTCTACCATAGAGGCTTCTCCCTCATAAAACTTTCGTTCGGGAGTTATGATCTGCAGTTTGAATAAATCAGCCATCTTCCCACCCCCTATTTTTTCACGCGGGCAAGAACGTCATCGATGCTACCTGCATTTAAGAAATAGCTTTCTGGTATATCATCGTGCTTTCCTTCCAGAATCTCCTTAAAGCCCTGAATGGTATCAGCAAGAGGTACATAACGTCCCTCCAGACCGGTAAACTGGCCTGCAACGAAGAAAGGCTGGGATAAGAATCTCTGAATCTTTCTTGCACGGGCTACAGTCAGCTTATCTTCCTCAGAAAGCTCATCCATACCAAGCATTGCGATGATATCCTGAAGCTCTTTGTACTTCTGAAGAACTTCCTGCACACCACGGGCAACACGGTAATGCTCTTCACCCACAATACGGGGATCGAGAATTCTGGATGTAGATCCAAGAGGATCAACGGCCGGATAGATACCAAGCTCTACGATGGAACGGTCAAGAACCGTAGTCGCATCAAGATGAGCGAAGGTATTAGCCGGAGCCGGGTCAGTTAAGTCATCTGCAGGCACGTAAACTGCCTGAACAGAGGTAATAGAACCGTTCTTTGTTGATGTGATACGCTCCTGAAGAGCACCCATCTCTGTCTGAAGAGTCGGCTGATAACCAACGGCGGAAGGCATACGTCCAAGAAGGGCGGATACCTCAGAACCGGCCTGGGTAAAACGGAAGATGTTGTCGATAAATAAAAGAACATCCTTACCGCCCTGGTCACGGAAATATTCTGCCATGGTAAGTCCTGTCAGACCCACTCTCATACGCGCGCCCGGCGGTTCGTTCATCTGGCCAAATACCATGGTTGTTTTATTAATAACGCCTGATTCCTGCATTTCGTGATATAAGTCATTTCCTTCACGGGTTCTCTCCCCAACTCCCGTAAATACAGAATATCCGCCGTGCTCAGTCGCAATGTTACGGATTAATTCCTGAATTAATACGGTTTTTCCAACTCCGGCACCGCCAAACAGTCCGATCTTACCGCCCTTCTGATAAGGACAGAGAAGATCAACGACTTTGATTCCGGTCTCCAGAATTTCCGTTTCCGTCGACTGCTCCTCAAAGGTAGGAGCAGATCTGTGAATCGGAAAATGCTCTTTTACTTCCGGTGCTGGTTTCTTATCGATTGGATCACCCAGAACGTTAAAGATACGTCCCAGAGTTTCTTCTCCAACCGGCACGGTAATAGGAGCGCCTGTTGATGCGGCTTCCATACCACGTACCAGTCCATCGGTTGTGCCCATGGCGATACATCTTACGGTATCATCGCCAAGATGCTGGGATACTTCTACAACCAGTCTGCCGCCGTCTTTTGTGGTAATATCAATGGCTTCATTGATGTCCGGCAGCTTGCCCTGGCTGAACTTGATATCCAGTACGGCACCGATGATCTGGGTGATCTTACCAATATTTTGTTCTGCCATCTTGTTTCTCCTTTATTTATATTTCATTATTTATTAAGGAAGTTCGGCTTTTTTCAATTACCGAACAGTTATGATATTGCATTGGCACCGGCTATAATTTCGGTAAGTTCCTGGGTAATGGAACCCTGTCTTGCCCTGTTATAAATCAGCCCAAGCTCTTCTATCATATCTTCCGCATTATTGGTCGCAGAATCCATGGCAGTCATTCTGGCTCCGTTCTCACTGGCTACAGCCTCTAATAAAGCGCCGTAAATCAGACTGCTCATATATTTGGGAATAATGGAATCCAGAACCTCATCTTCATTCGGCTCATAGTTCATAAGCGCCAGATCCGTTTTTTCGCTTCCCTCTGCCATCTCAACAGGAAGAAGTTTTTTTAAGGTGGGGATCTGTGTCACTGTATTTTTAAATGAAGTATAAACCAGATAGATCTCTCCGATCCGGTTTTGTCCGAATGCATCCAAAAGCTCCATGGTTATGTCAGCAGCATCGCGGTAAATGGGTTCATTAATTACTTCGGAATAATCCTGAGCAATGTGATAGCCCTTTTTACCAAGTGATTCCTTGCCTTTTCGTCCGATGGCATAGATATCCGTAAGCTCCGGTTCTAACCGTTCATCCTGAAGGACAAGCTTTGCAATGTTGCTGTTGTATCCGCCGGCAAGACCCCTGTTGGAAGTAATCACGATCACTGCCTTCCGTTTGGAATCACCTGCCTTTAAATACTTATGCTCAATTGATCCGGACTTTCTAAGCATGGAGTTTATGGTATCGTACATCATATCATAATACGGCTTGGAAGCTTCCGCTTTTGCTCTGGATTTCTGCAGTTTAACGGTAGATATGAGTTTCATGGCTTTGGTAATCTGTTCGGTACTTTGAATACTATCTCTTCTTCGTTTGATATCCCTTATGGATGCCATGATTTTCACCTGCCTTTAAAAAACACCTGCTTTGCACTCATTGATTGCTTTCACCAACAGTTCTTCTGTCTCAGGTGTAATCTGTTTTGTTTCACGGATACTTGCAGGAATCTCAGAATATTTGCTGTCAATAAAGCTTCTTAAAGCCTTCTCAAAGTCCAGGATTTTCGCTGTTGGAATATCCAAAAGCAGTTTTCTCGTGGCTGCAAAGATAATGATGATCTGATATTCAACCGGAATTGGCTGATACTGACCCTGCTTTAATACTTCCCTGATTCTCTCACCCTGTGCCAGCTGCTCGGTTGTCTCCTTGTCAAGCTCAGAACCAAACTGGGCAAAGCTTGCAAGCTCTCTGTACTGTGCCAGTTCCACACGAATCGGAGCCGCGATCTTTTTCATCGCCTTAATCTGAGCAGATCCACCAACTCGGGATACAGAAAGACCTGCGTTGATAGCAGGACGGAATCCTGAGTTAAACATCTCTGTCTCCAGATAGATCTGACCGTCTGTGATGGAAATAACATTGGTCGGAATGTAAGCCGATACATCGCCTGCCTGAGTCTCAATAATCGGGAGTGCGGTTAAGGAACCTCCGCCTAACTCGTCAGAAAGTCTGGAAGCACGTTCCAGAAGTCTGGAATGAAGATAGAATACATCTCCAGGGTAAGCTTCACGGCCCGGCGGTCTCTTAAGAAGAAGTGACAGGGTACGGTAAGCTGCCGCATGTTTACTTAAATCATCATAGATAACAAGCACATCTCCACCATTCTCCATCCACTCTTCTCCGATTGCACATCCGGAGTAAGGAGCGATATACTGAAGAGGAGCTAAATCGGAAGCAGTAGATACCACGATGGTGGTGTAATCCATAGCACCGTACTCTTCCAATGTTTTAACAATAGTCGCAACGGTAGATGATTTCTGACCGATGGCTACATAGATACAGTGCACGCCCTGTCCCTTCTGGTTAATGATGGTATCAAGAGCAATGGCTGTCTTTCCTGTCTGGCGGTCTCCGATAATCAGCTCTCTTTGGCCTCTTCCGATGGGGATCATGGCATCAATTGCCTTAATACCGGTCTGAAGCGGGGTGTCTACTGATTTTCTGTCGATAACGCCATGAGCAACACGCTCAATTTTTCGGAACTTGTCTGTCTGAATCGGTCCTTTTCCATCGATCGGCTGACCAAGGGCATTGACTACACGCCCGGTCAGAGCATCTCCTACCGGAACCTCTACCACTCGTCCGGTAGTTTTTACTGTATCGCCTTCACTGATCGCGCCGGCACCAAGTAAAACTGCACCAACGTTGTCTTCCTCCAGGTTGAGAACCATGCCGTAGATTTCTCCTGGAAATTCCAGAAGCTCTCCCTGCATTGCATTCTCAAGACCGTGAATACGGGCAATACCGTCCGCTACCTGAATGACTGTACCGACATCAGAGACTTCCAGCTTCGTTGAATATCTTTGAATCTGTTCCTTGATGACGGAACTGATCTCTTCTGGTCTTAAATTCATTAAGGTCTGCACCTTCTTTCTGCAAAGTTTCTGTTACGATATCTGCAGCTTTGACAAGCTGCGGCGCAGCTCATAAATCTGCGTCTTAATACTGGAATCCACTACCCGGTCACCGATCCGGATCACCAGACCTCCGATAATGGAAGGATCAACCTGATAAACCATCTCAAACTCCTGAT
Source organism: Paenibacillaceae bacterium (assembly GCA_015057775.1). GTDB lineage: Bacteria > Bacillota > Clostridia > Lachnospirales > Lachnospiraceae > Lacrimispora. Next base: position 6,653 of record SVDT01000013.1, read on the forward strand.
AGCTGGTTGTGCCAAGCAGTTTCCCCAGAAGCTGGGCTTTCTGTTCCTCTTTTAATTCCACAGCACTGGTCACATAGGCCACGCCAATTTTTTTATATTCCTTGACAGTGTTTATAAAGTACTCACAGATTGCATTGATTTCCTTTTGTCTGCCTTTTTCGACAATGACTGTTAAAAACCCCATGAGAGTTTCCGATACCCGTCCGCCGAATACTTCCTGAATAATTCCTTTTTTTTCTTCCTTGCTTATCTTCGGATTATCAAGAAGTCCTGCAAGATCCTGATTGTTAACAAAGACTGCCTGCAGGCCTTTTACTTCTTCGAACAAAGCGTCCACTTCCTGTCTTTCCAGGGCTTCCTCAAACAATGCATCACCGTATACTTTTGATACTAGCTTTGCCATGTGCTCTCACCCATCTCTTTCAAGGTTTCATCAATAAGAGAATCCTGTATGGAAGTATCGATGGATGCTGCCACAACTTTACCAGCCATGACAGATGCGATGGATATGATCTGTTCTTTCATATCATCAAGCGCTTTCTTTCTCTCCAGTTCCACTTCACGATTTCCTCTCATAACAATGCGGTTCGCTTCTTCCCTGGCTTCTGATAAAATCTCTGCCTCACGCTGCTTTGCTCTTTTTCTTGCATCCTCCAGAATCTCTTCCGCCTCTTTTCTGACTTCTGAAAGTCTGGCCTCGTATTCTTCCTTCATTACATGAGCTGCTTCTTTATCTTCTGCAGCGCTTTTCAACTCTCCTGCAATTTTTAACTTTCTTTTCTCCAGAGCATCACGCACCGGATTAAAAAGCTTATAGGATAAAGCAAAAAACAGAAGGAATACGTTAATTCCTGTGATAAACGCATCGAAAAGCAGCTGTGGGTCAAATCCCAATAATCTGTCCAAGGTTTCGCCTCCTCTCGCTCTTTCTTTTTATTCCTGCCAGACCTCTGTTTAGCTGAATGGCTTTAAGAACATAAGAATAGCGGCAACTGCGAAACCATAAAGACCGGTTGTCTCGGCAACAGCCTGTCCTAAAAGCATGGTAGATGTAATATCAGACTTTGCGCCTGGATTACGTCCTACTGCTGCAGCTGCGTGTCCAGCTGCGATACCCTGTCCAACACCAGGTCCGATACCTGCGATCATGGCAATACCTGCACCGATTGCTGAGCAACCGTAGATAAAATCCTGTCCTGAAATTCCGTTCATAGATAAAATCCTCCTGAATTAAAATAATTAGTAATTTGTTTGATTAATCCAACTTATCATTTACATATACCATGGTCAGCATACAGAACACATAAGTCTGTATACAGCCTGAGAATAAATCACAGTATACATGTAAGAATGATGGGATACCGATCTTGACGAAGATTGGCATCATCCCATACCACAATCCCATGATTACAACTCCTGACATCATGTTACCAAACAAACGGAGCGCCTGGGATAATGGGTTTGTAATCTCTCCGATTAAGTTAATCGGAAATAAAACCACAAACGGCTGTGCCAGACTTGTAAGATGCCCGATTCCGTGGTTCTTGATTCCCTGGTACTGAACGATGCAGAATGTGAATACACCGAGCATAAATGTGACACCAAAGTCTCCGGTGGGGGTTCTAAGCCCAAATAAACCGCTGATATTACAGAATAAAATGAAGAGAAAGATTGTTCCGATATAATTGACAAACTTCTTCGCATTATGTCCCATGGTTTCCTTCACAAGTTTATCCAGTGATTCCACCAGCAATTCCATAATATTCTGAAATGTGCCCGGTACCTCTGTCGCCCGTTTCATCTTCCGGTCCGTAACAAATGCTAGAATCAATATCGTGATTGTTATAATGCTAAGACCGATTTCTGTTGTCGTTACCCATAGATCCTGCCCGAACGCGTGAAACTTTGTAACACCTTTGATCATAAAGTCCACATTACTGGCATTCGCAATGACCATACGCTATAGCCTCCTTTCTTTAAAAATAATACACAAGACCGCAGAAAATTACCTGTTGTTATCCTTGCGGGATGCAATCCTGTGAATGACAGGCTGCAAGAATGCTCCTGCTTTGAGTCCAAGGACTCCGATTACTACTGCTACCGGATTAAACCGATCTGAAAACCAATTAATGACTATTACCAATATGGCAATAAGCAGCAGATAACGAATGGCTGCACTGACTATTCCCCGTTTCTGAACGGTTCTGGGATCCTGGGATTTCATCGATCGGTCAAGCACCAGTGCCATGGAAAGAAACATTGCAAGAGCAAGTACCATTCCCAGAAGCAGACCTGCAAATACGGAGGCTCTGGGGTATAAAAAAAATGACCCCAGCAAAAGCACCGCAGTAAAAATCACAATCCCTGCTGAAACCTCAACAATCAAATTCTTTGTTGCCTTTTCCATTACAAGTCCTCCTGCTTATTTAAGCTTCTCGTCATTACCCTTTTTTATACGGCTTGGCTGCTTTGGTTTACTCACCATGGTCTTTGTTTCTCTTTGTCTTTCCATCCGTGCTTTCCGATCTTCTTCCTTTTCTTCCCTCTCGTTCATGGCAAGTGTGGCTTTCGCAATCTTATATGCATTCCGACCGCCCGCCAGAAAGCCAGCAACAAGGAATAACAGCAACAGTTTCGTTCCTGCATACCGGTCGAAATAGTAACCGGCAAGAATACAAACGAATACAGGCACCATCACACTTAACCCCAGCTGGGTTACCATCAAAAGACTTCTCATTACACTTTTGTTATGACGCATGAATTCACCTGCCTTCTGCCTCCTGCACATATAATAGATATTATACCTAATAATTTTTGCTTTGTCTATTATATACGGAAATTTAGGTCGTTTTTTATTAAACATGTATAATAAATCAGTAATTGTACATGAATATAGTATGGTTATCCTTTAATATTTGTAACCAACAAAAAACATTATTATTCTACATATTATTTCTGAAAACTACAAAAACACCTGGTTCTCGTCTGGGCGAACCCAGAGAGAGCCAGGTGTTTACATAAAGACAATTAGATTTCTTTTGCTGCAGGAAGAATTGTTTCAACTTCTGCATGTGGACGAGGAATTACATGTACGGAAACCAGTTCGCCTACACGCTGAGCTGCTGCTGCACCTGCATCAGTTGCTGCCTTAACAGCTCCTACATCGCCTCTTACCATAACAGTTACAAGACCGCCGCCTACGAATTCTTTACCAATTAAAGTTACGTTAGCTGCCTTAACCATAGCATCTGCTGCCTCGATGGATCCAATTAAACCTTTAGTCTCGATCATTCCTAATGCATCATATTTCATTTTTAAATCCTCCTGGGTTTTTATAATTAATTTTTAATAGTTCCCTATTTAACAATTGTTACCTTAGATGAACCGGAAAGGCCCATAGCATTGGCTTCTTCCGTGTCTAAGTGACATTCTAACGCTGAAGTCTCTGTTACGCGGATTGCCACGTTATTAAAGATTCCTCCACGGATGCCCTCTGTTTCAATTTTAACTGTCTCACCATCGTGTACGCCGAATTTTAAAGCGTCAGCCGGTGACATGTGAATATGTCTCTGGGCAATGATTAAGCCCTCTTTTGTCTCTACGGTGCCTTTTGGTCCTACCAGAGTGATTCCTGGTGTTCCTGCCAGTTCGCCGGACATTTTAGGTGTTGTATTTCTGCCAAGTTTAAAGCAGTCGGCAGCCAGGATTTCTACCTGGGTCTGCTTTCTTACAGGTCCTAAAATGCGGACTTTCTCAATAGCTCCCTTGGGACCGCATACTGTTACCATTTCCTTGCATGCATACTGTCCAGGCTGGGATAACTCTTTCATGTTGGTCAGCTGATAGCCCTTTCCAAACAGAGTATCTAAATCTTCCTGAGACAAATGCACATGGCGGTTGGAAACGCCTACCGGAATCGTCAGCTCATCACTGCCGGATTCTGATTTAACCGCATCCATTAAAAGCTTAATTACCGCTTCATACTTATCCATTGCTGTTCTCCTTTTTCAGTTCTGATTACTGGCCTTTCATAGCCAGAACGATTTCCTTTACAAGAGCCGCAAGCTTGTCATTGTCTTCACAGCCGCTCTGGCAGGAAGCTGCCGGAGCGCTTTCCTTTTTCTCAAAGGAAGCAACAAGCTCAGCAGGGCTAAAGGAAGAGGAAGCCTGTGATTTTTCTTTCCACATGAAAGTTGGGTCATCATCTACAATGGTTGCGCAGTCTTTTAAGCCGAATGCTACTGTCTTAACGTTCAGTAAATGTTTCGGGCTTACATTTTCAGAAACAGAGCTTCCGCCGCAGGTTCCGCAGCCTAATGTGAAGGCAATTGGAAGACCTGTGCTGATTCCGGTTCCGCCCTGGCTTCCGCCTGTGTTTACAAGAATTCTGGAAGCTGGTTTTGCTGCAAATTTTAATACCATATCTCTGTCCTGAGTATGAATGCTCATGGTATGTCCGATACCGTTCTGTAACAGACGGTAGCTTAAACCACATGCTTCTTCCCAGTCCTTAACGGTATAGAAACCAAGAACAGTTGTCAGCTTTTCATAGGATAACGGATATCCTTCGCCTACGCCTTCCTGTTTACCGATTAACACTTTTGTGCCTTCCGGAATAGTGATACCTGCAGCTGCAGCGATCACTTCAGGAGAACGTCCTACAAACTTCGCGTTCATGTTATGTCCGTTTTTGAATAACAGATTGCAAACCTTGTCGGTCTCTTCTTTAGTCATGAAGTAGCCGCCCTGGCTCTTTAATTCTGCTACAACTTCTGCGTGATTGCTCTCTTCGCAGATAATGGACTGCTCAGAAGCACAGATAGTACCGTAGTCAAATGTCTTGCTGGCCATAATGGTTCTTACTGCATGTTTTACGTCAGCTGTCTTCTCGATGTATGCCGGAGAGTTTCCTGCGCCTACGCCGATTGCAGGTTTTCCTGCGCTGTAAGCAGCTTTAACCATTCCAGGACCACCTGTTGCGATGATTAAGGAAACTTCCTTACATTTCATCAGCTCATTGGTTGATCCCATGGAAGGCATGGTCACGCAGCCGATGATTCCTTCTGGCGCTCCAGCTGCAATGGCAGCTTCACGCATAACCTCTGCTGCCTTCTGAGTACATTTTGCTGCAGATGGATGCGGGGAAAATACGATTGCATTTCCTGATTTAATTGCGATCATGGATTTGAAGAATACAGTAGAGGTTGGGTTTGTGGAAGGTACGATACCCATTACAAGACCTACCGGCTCTGCTACTTCAAAGGTCTGCTTTGTGGTATCTTCACAAAGAATTCCTCTTGTCTTCATGTCCTTGATCTCTTCATATAAAAGTGTGGAAGCTGCATGGTTCTTATAAGCCTTATCCATCACTTTACCGAATCCTGTTTCTTCAACTGCCATCTGAGCCAGACACAGGGAGTGCTCCTCGCCTGCCTTTGCCATACTTCTTAAGATGACATCAATCTGCTCTGCTGTATATCCTGCGATTTTCTTTGCTGCCGCTTCGCCGTTTCTGGCTAAATCCCTTGCTTCCTGGATGGAACGCAAATCATAATCAAAATTTTCCATGTTCCGTATCTCCTCTTCTAAAAATCTTAATCATTTTGTCCGTAATACTTCCTGAATTCTTCCAGCAGCAGGGTTTTATTTGCCTTTGAGATCTCTCTTCCAGCTATGCTGAATTCGGGATATTCACGGGCAAGCGTCCTAAGCTCTGTTACCTTCATATCTTCAAGTATCTTCATGGTCTCAGTAAGACCGTCCTGGTGCATCCACAGATCAATGGTCTCTCTCTTTATGGTATCCACCAGCTCTGTCTCTGAGTTTGGTTCTTCGTCTGTTATCTGAGCAGATGTTTCAACTGTCTCTTCGACTGGTACGGCTGCCTCTTCTTCCGGTTCAATTGTAATCTCCGGTACTGGTGCCTTCTCCGGTTCATCTGGAGTGTTGCCGCCGATGACAGCTGCAAGTTCCTCATGAGGCCTTGGAATCACATGGCGTGTGATTAATGCGGCACTGTTAATTCGCTCCACTGCCGCCGCTCCGGCCTCAACCGCTGCCTTCACTGCCGCCACATCGCCGGTCACCGTAACAGTAATGAGACCTCCGCCAACTTTGGTTTTCTCTACCAGAGACACATCCGCTGCCTTTAACATGGCATCGGCAGCTTCAATTGCCACCAGCACACCTTTTGTTTCTATAAAGCCAAGTGCCTGCATCATTTACCTCCTTAAACCAAGTCAGCCCAGTTAGCCGGATAGGTTGAGTAGAATACTCTTGCCTTGTCCGGAGAACCCCAGATTACCTTTGATCCTGACGGTACAAAGAGCACATCTCCGGCTTTTGCCGTATAGGTCTTTCCGTCAATGGTCACAGTTAAGGTTCCTTCGATTACATAGTCGATTTCTTCATAGGTCAGTTCCCACTCAAATTCAGAATGGTCAATCACCAGGAAACCAGCGCTCATTTTTGACTCTTCTTTGCTTACAAGCTCCTGATAATAAGCTTTTACATTTGGATCACCTGTATCGAATACATCCATCTTTACAGAGCTACCGCGAACAACCTTTAAACCGTTGCCATGGCTTTCTGACTCATATGGTTTTAAAATGTCATTTAACATTCCCTTCTCCATAAGAGCCTTCAGTACCATATAAATTTTCTCGCTGTCAATATCCATTCCTGCAAACGCTCCTTTCGCTTCTGCCTTCTCTTCTGCTTTGTCGCAGAAGGTGATTCCGTAAGCATCTGCTGCATCCTTTGCTGACGGTGTGATAATGCTTCCGCTCTCTACGTGAAATACACTCTTGCCTTCTGCATGCAATGTTTCCACGTCTTTTGCGCATATCAACTGCTTCATATGATCACTTCCCTTCTATATAAACTGGCAGTCTTCATCAATAATCCCAATTACTACGGCATCAACGGGAATCTCATCGTTTCCCAGCATGCGTCTGGCTGAAGAGCCGGTGGAAATGATCACGCGGTCACCGATTCCGGCGCTGATAATGTCTGCTACAATCAGCCGTTCACCTTCCCGTGTACCACCAATGATCTCGGCAAGCATAAACTTATAACCGTTTAAAGACTCTGCCTTTCTGGTCGCCCAGATATTGTCAATCAGTCTTGCTGCTACCATTCTATCCCGCCTCTCTTCTCTCTTAGCCTGATTTCTTCCATCGCTGCCTCTACCGATGCCGTATCTCCAAAAATCGCTAGCATGATCATGTTCTGTGGGCAGCTACCCTTGATATCTTCTACTGTAACACCCACGGCCTTTTCTGCCACATCGGCGGCACATACCATTTCGATAATCCGTCCCTGAACGAGACCGATGGCATCCACCTTTCCGATGGGAGTGGAAGCTCCTGAGCCTTTTCTGCGGTTTAAAATATCAATGGTTCCAGGTGACGGCGATTTAATAATCCGATATTCCATACGTCCACTTCCTTTTAATCCATTTCCTCCTGAGTACAGGAGAATGCGATTCCCAGAGGAGTTACAAACATGGGGTTGTCCGGTTTTCGTGTATGGATCCCAGTCTGCTTCTCAATAATTGTTTCGATTCCTGCTAAGCAGCAGGTACCGCCTACTAAGTAAATCTCATCTACGTCATATCCTTTGATGTGGCGGTTAATAATGGAGGCTACCTTTTCAATTACCGGCTTTAATACCGGAAGCAGCTCTTTGTGGTTTTCTTCTTTTCGCTTATAAAGCTCTGCTTCTGAAAAAGAGAGGTTATAAGCTCCGGATACAACCAGGGAAAAATGAGTTCCTCCCGTGGGTTCATCAGCTACGTAAACTACTTTTCCATCTTTTAAGATAGAAATTCCAGTGGTTCCGCCGCCGATATCCACCACTGCGCCGTTTTGTATCTTTAGTACTGCGTTTGCTGCCGTTGGTTCATCAAGAAGGGCGGTGATTTCAAATCCGGCTCCCTGTACCACATTCTTGATTGCGCCTCCGTCCAGTGAATCGGTTCCCGGAGGAATGGCTGCAGCTGCATAAAGCAGTTCCGTATCCAGCTTTTCCTCCAGTTCTGCCTTTAACTCACGAACGATCCGGATGGCGCCGATGTAATCAACTACCATTCCGTCACGGACCACATCCGCATACCGGTAAGCGCCAGCCACTGGCCTGAAATTCTCATCAAGTACAGCCACTACCACGCACGCTGTTCCTAAATCCACCCCCGTATAATAAACGGAGGAACGTTCCCTGACAGGATTTTTTACCACTGCTTCAAACTGGCTTACCAGTTCGTTGCAGCTATCAAATGTTATTTCTTTCTTTGACATGCATTTCCTCCATACAACAGGCAGATCATCTGGGATAAGCGGTTAATAACCGGGTTAAAATTTTTTTCTCCTGCTTCTGCTGCAAGTTCCCGAACGCAGCAGCGCAGACGGTGTAACAGGACAATTTCTCTTCCTTTTTCGGATTGGGCATGAAAGCCGGTAATCTCAAAACAGTCAGAGTATGGTTCGTTTTGGTTTTCCTTATTAAATCCGGTGCAGGACTCAAATGGATTTATGTCGCCCGAAGCACCTTTCCCCACGAAAGATAACTTCCGCTCTAAATCAAATACCTGCTCTGCTAACAGCACGTCCCTGTCTAATAAGGAAATTCCGGCTTCCAGAAACTGTGCCTTTAAGGTTTCCAGTTTTAATAAGAAACGGTCCGGCGCAGGCTCTGTAACTGTGACTGTAACTGGTGTCTCTGCGATCACTTCTGCAGGTTTTGTTTGTTTGCGTTTTGCCGTCATGGGATCATCGCAAAATGATATCTTTTTGTCCAACAGGAACTGACGCGCTCCTGGTGTAAGCTTTGCCTGTGCAGGAAGATCATAAGAGGCAAAGGGTTCTCTTCTGAATAAAATTCTCAAATCTTCTTCGGTGATGAATTTCATTAATAGCCCCCCTTACAAAGCTTACGGTAAATTGTTTCGATCTCTTCTACCGTAGGCACTCTTGGGTTGGTCAATGTGCAGTTATCCTTTAGTGCTTTCTCTGCCATTTCCCGTACAGCCTGTTCGAATTCGTCTTTGTCCACGTTTAAATCGGTGATCTGCTGCGGTATTTTAATCTTACTCATAAGATTTTTAATGTGACGCACCAGGCCGTGTACCGTGGCTTTCTCTGTTCCTGCTGCAATGCCAAGCATGTTGGCAATGGCAACATATCTGCTGCATGCTGCAAAATCTCCGGCTTCCTCTAAACCAGCGTTATAGCTGATGACATGATGAAGCAGAATCGCATTGCTTCTTCCATGCGGAATGTGGAAACGGGCTCCCAGTGCATGTGCCATACTATGGCAAAGTCCTAAAGATGCACCGTTAAAAGCAACTCCTGCCAGACAGGAAGCATTGTGCATGTGAGTTCTTGCCTCCATGTCGCTTCCTTCTTCCACAGTACGTGCCAGATAGCTCCATACCAGTCTGACTGCCTTTTCCGCACATGCATCAGTAAAATCACCTGCATTGGTTGAAACATAGGCTTCTAACGCATGGGTTAAAACATCCATACCGGTATCTGCCGTAATATGAGGCGGTACTGACACTGTAAATCGAGGATCAAGGAATGCCGCATCCGGTACCATACTGTCGGAGCGCAGAGGATATTTCGCCTGAGCTTCCGGATCAGAGATAACGGAAAAATTAGTTACTTCGCTTCCGGTTCCGCTGGTGGTTGGAACTGCAATTAAATTCAGCTTGTCATTTCCCATCTGTGTGTAAATGTGGCTGGCTGCCTTTGCGGTATCGATGGCAGAACCTCCGCCTAAAGCGATAATCGTATCCGGTCCAAAGCCTTTCATTCCACCGATTGCCTTTGATACAACGGCGATCGTAGGATCAGGCACTACTTCTGAGAAAACTTCAAAGCTGCTTCCTTTTTCTGTCAGCAGGTCTGTAATTAAATTCACCTTACCGGACTGAGCCATAAAGGGATCACAGATGATATAAGCTTTTTCTATAGAAAGTTCCTTGATTTTTTCCAGACAGGAAGATCCCATATATACCTTTGTGTTCATTACAAATTGCTCCACGTTACATTTCCCTCCTTTCTTTAGATTTGCCCATGTT
>SVDT01000013.1:16833-35575 GCA_015057775.1 Paenibacillaceae bacterium
CGGTCCGATAAGTTGATGTGAATGCAGGGGGTTGAAATCCCTGCTTTCTTTAACTGACGGATACACCAGCCGTCATTCTCCGGCTTTTTTCCGCTTCCTGTAATAACTCCGATTACCGGCACCCGGAATGCTTTTGCAAATCCCGGGGGATAACTTTCCCGGCATGAGGACTGGTCTACCAGCATCAGTACATGGGAGGCGTCCTGAGCTGCCGCGATGATGTGTTTGTGCATCCAGGGACTTTCTAAATAAACTCCCGGTACATCTAAGGTTTTCTCCCCATATACCATGTTCTGTGTCCGTTTGACAGGACCGTCTAAACCATTGATTGCGGCTGCAAGGGCAGTTTTTCCGCTGCCGCCCGGTCCGATGATCATGATTCTCTTTTTTCTCATGTTTTGGTTATATCCGGCACAGTAAAGCCAAGTACGCGCCGTAAGGTTTCACACACTGCCCGAAGGCCTGTCTCCACACTGTCCACGTCTCCTGCGATGATGACGGAGCCGGTGAAGCGGTCTAAAAATCCCACCTGAACACTGGCTGCCTTTGCCGCAATATCAGCAGCAATGATGGAGGTTTCAAAAGGGGACAGGGTTAAAATTCCGATGGCTCCAAGCTCATCGATACCCAGACACTCATATACCTCCGGTATTGGCGAAGCGATTACATGAGCGATGGTAACCTGCTTGCCGGGAACGGATTCTTCTATGACTCGCTGTATCTCTGACATGGCGCTCTCCCCTTTCTAGTGTTTCACCACAGTAACCGGGAACTGATACTCATTCATCCAGCCTTCGATACGGTCTAAATCCTCTGCACTTAAGCTTGGATCTCCATCGATTGGATATTCCATATCCAGCTGATTGTATTTGTTTACTCCCAGCTTGTGATAAGGAAGTAAGTCAATTCCCTTAAAGTTTTTGTAATCACGGAACGGCATTAAGAATTGAATGACTGCATCGATTTCTTCCCGGCTGTCATTGATTCCCTTTAACATTGGCATACGAACCTTTACGTTGTAACGACGGTGAAGCAGCTCTTTTAAATTGATTAAGATCTGTTCATTGTTTACACCCGCCAGTTCATTGTGGCGAACCGGATCCATATGCTTGATGTCATAAAGGAATAAATCCACATATTCTGCGATCTGTAAAATCGTTTCGGTTTTTGTGTAACCACAGGTTTCAATGGCTGTGTTAATGCCTTCCCTCTTGCATGCCATCAAAAGATTTAAGGCTGCCTCGGGCTGAGCAGTCACTTCACCGCCGCCTAATGTCACACCGCCGCCGGATATATCATAAAATGCGGCATCTTCCTCTACGATTTTTAACAGCTCGGAAATTGTCTTTACCTCTCCGGCAATGGAAAGCGCTGAATTGGGGCAGACATTCTTACATTTCATGCAGCCGATACAATCCTTATCCCGTCTGATTTCATGTTTTCCGGTCTCTTTGGACATCACATGGATTCCTACGGGGCAAACGCTTTCGCATGCCCCGCAGTCTGTACAGGAATTCTGCTTAAACATCACCTGGAATTTCCGTACCAGTCCTTCCGGATTGGCACACCATTTACACCGGAGCGGGCAGCCTTTAAAGAATACCAGGGTTCTGATTCCCGGTCCGTCATACATGTTGTACTTCTGTACGTTAAAGATCAGCGCCTTACGTTCAATATCTCCTGTATTTCCATGGTCCATTGTGATTGTTCTCCGTTTTCTTTTAGAAATGTGTCAACATGGTTCTGCTGATGATCTCATCCTGTACATCCTTGCACAACTCTACGAAGAATGCGCTGTATCCAGCTACGCGGACGATTAAGTCACGGTAAAGTTCCGGATGCTTCTGAGCCTCGATCAGTGTGTTGTTATCTAAGTAGTTAAACTGCATCTCGCCGTTTCCAAACATACATGCGGTACGAAGAAGAGTAATTAAGCTTTCTTCTCCTTCCGGTGTGTCAAGAAGTCCGGCCATGATCTTAAAGTTGTGTACCATACCGATGTTCATGGTGTCGTTTGCCATCTTGGATACAGACTTGATGATCGCTGTCGGTCCCTTGAAGTCAGCGCCCTGGGTTGGGCTGATACCATCGGATAATGGCAACCATGCATGACGTCCGTTAGCGGTTGCGCCTGTTAACTGACCGAATGGTGTATTGTTGGAAATAGATAATGTTCCGTGGCTTAATACAGAGTATAAGGTCTTATACTTTCTGTGCTCATGCTCGGTAAAGTCAACTAAATCAGCAGCAATTAAATCTGCATAATCATCGTCATTTCCGTATTTTGGTGCATTAAGGCAATCGGTGCGGATCTGGTCATAGCCCACAAAGTCAGCCTTTAATGCTTCATTTAACTGTGCAAGTGTGTATTTCTTCTCATCGAATACCAGCTTTTTAATAGCTGCCATAGAATCTGCATAGGTTGCAAGTCCTGACCATACAACACCAGGTCCGAAGTTATACATAGCTCCGCCTGCAGATACGTCTTTTGCTTTTTCCATACATCCTTCATACATGATGGACATTAATGGCTTTGGAGCAAGCTCTCTGTGAACGCGCTGGGAGATAACGGTTGCAACAGAAGACCATTTTGTAATGTACTTAATTTCTTCCTTAACAGCTGCTTCAAACTCTTCATAAGTCTTAAAGCTGTTGATGTCGCCCATATCAGGACAAACCTGTTTGCCATACCATAACGGTACACCTTTGTTAAGTACAAGCTCGATACAGATTGGCCACTGGGTATAAGCAGTTGAAGTCCACTGATACAGACGTCCTGATTTCTGAGGCTCTACACAACCCATCAGACAGTAGTCACGTGCATCTTCAATAGAAACGCCCTTTGCAAGCATCATCTTGATGTGTGCGTCGTCAAAGTGGCAGGCTGGGAATCCCATACCGGAACGAACAACATCTACGATTTTCTTTAAATACTTCTTCGGGGACTTATTGTGAATACGGCATGCAAGAGATGGCTGATAAATCTTTACATGACGGACAGCATCCATGAGAAGGTATGTTAAGTCATTGGTTGCATCCATTCCGCTTCTTGTTACACCACCGACGCACATATTAACGAATGGCTGGTAACCTGCGAAGAATTTGGAACCGCCTTCGCTGGTGATCCACATCATCTCAGACATCTTAATAAGCATACAGCCTGAAAGTTCAAATGCCTGGAAATCATTCATACGGCCAGCTTCGATATCAGCTTTGTAGTAAGGGTACATATACTGGTCTACACGTCCGATGGACATACCAGTCTGGTTCTCTTCTACTACAAGCAGAGACTCGATGGTCCATACAGACTGAATTGCTTCCCAGTAAGTTCTTGGCTTGTGAGCTGGAACGTATGCATTTACTTCAGCAATCTTTAAAAGCTCATCTTTACGCTTTGGATTGGTTTCTTTCGCAGCAAGTTCTTTTGCATACTCAGAAAGTCTCTTAGCGTAGATCATAACGCCTTCTGTTGTATCAATGATGGACTTGTAGAAGTAGATCTTCTCAATGTCATCTGGATTTTCGTATTTTAACTCTTTTAAATGATCCTTAGCTTCCTGCTGGATATCAAGCATACCCTTGTTCATTAAGATTACGTCATAACCAGGGTTGGAGTCACCGCCGCCGTTTACTGCATGATAGGAGCAGTCAGAAACGAAGGATTCACCGGATAATTCCCAAACACCAGCTTCACGATACTGATCTTCGCAGTACTCATCAACGGATTTGCCCTCCCAGTATGGGAAAAGCTCTTCTCTCATGATCTTCTTGTCTTCATCAGAGATATAGAATGGATCCTGAGGACGGCTTCCGATGGTATCGATTTCATCCTTCATCCATCTCCATGCAATATCAGGAGAGAAAGCACCTGCACGAGGAGCGCCGTTTGGAGCACCTACAATCAGCTCGTTATCCTGAATTACAAGGGGAGCTGTTTCGCAGCAGTAACGGAAACATTTTGCACGAAGCATGATCTTTGGCATACCTGGATTTTCTGCAGCAATCTTAGTGATCGCGCGGGCACGGTATGTTGTAATGGTTGGCTTGTGTGTTAAGTAGTTCTCTTTTAATTTCTGAAGTCTTGTTGTAATACCGTCAGGAATGGTTGTGCCCTCCTCGGCATATACTGCAGCTGCTGCCTTTGCAGGCTCATTTTTATTGATTTCGTCAGAAACAGTTTCAAACATCTTCATCAGGGAAGCTCTTTCTTCTGGTGTCATGTTTTTTGTTGCTTCTACAAATTTATTAGAAAATTCACGAATATCCAATCTGTTTACCCTCTCTTTCAATTATTTCTCTTACAGTTCCTTTGATAATGCTTCTAATATCTGCTTTAAAAGTTCTTTTGCATCTCCTTGCTGACTGGCAGGTGCCGCAGCCTGAGTGCAGGAACACAATTCTGTTTTTGCATTTTCCAGATATTCATCGGCTTTTCTCACTCCATATCCCACTTTCCGGATATAGATGAAATTCATGGGGGAAACATTATCCGATGTAATACCGGCTCCGGCTGTGATACTTCCCAGTGTCATTGCAGGAAATAAATTCGTGGTCATTCCCATACTGCCTAATGTGGCAGGGGTATTGACAAGCACTCTTCCAACCGGTTTTTTCAAAGCGAACTGGCGGATTACTTCTTCGTCTCTGGAATGGATTACCAGAGTGTGGCCATGGCTTTCATTTACCAGAAGACTCATACATTTCTCGCAGGCATGCATCCAGTCGTTTTCGATGTAGTAGGCAAGTACGGGACAGAGAAGCTCTTTTGCAAATGGGTTTCTGTCAGAAATATATTTCTGCTGGGAAACCAGAACACTTGTGTTTTCCGGTACTGTAAAACCTGCACGTCTGGCAAGTTCTATGGCCGGTCTTCCCATAATCTCCGTATCTGCATTTCCATGCTCCAGGTTGAGAAGATCAATTAACTGCTTTTCCTCTTCCCCGTTCATGAAATACGCACCGTTTTTCAACATTTCTGCTTTTACTTCTGCTGCAATTAAGCTGTCCACTACCACATACTGTTCTGCCGCAGATACGATTCCGTAATCAAAGGTACGGCTAATGATAATATCTTCAACCGCCTGTTTCAAATCAGCTGTCCGCTCTATAAATACAGGACCGTTTCCGGTGCCTCCGTAGATGTAGGGCTTTCCGCTTTGTGCTGCCTCACGGTTTAATTCCGGCACTCCGGTATTGACCACCATGGCTGCTGCCGGGTGATGAATCAATTCCAAAGCTCCTGCCTTCGTTACCGTCTTTAAATATCCAATGGCTCCTTCCGGAAGTCCGTAGCGAAGACCGGCTTCCTTCATACAGTCAAGAAGTCTGCCTGTCACCTTCACCGCCCGCTCATGAGGAGCGATGACGATGGGGTTTCCGGACTTCACTGCAATCAGTACGTTATAAATCGCAGTGGAGACCGGGCTTACAGAAGGAGTAAGAGCAGCGATGACTCCCACCGGAACGCCTACGTCCATGGTTTTACGTACAGGGTCCTCATTTAAGACGCCCACACATTTCATATCCCGTAAGTGCTTCGGTAAGAATTCGCAGACAAAGGTGTCTTTTACAAGCTTATCTTTTGCGCGTCCGTAGCCTGTTTCTTCTGCGGACATCACAGCCAGTTCTTCTGCCAGATCCTTTGCTGCATTCGCAAGACCTTCGACGATGGTATCAAGCTTTTCCTGGGGGAAGGTGAGCATGGTCTTACCGGCGTCTCTTGCGCTTTCCATTAAAATCCTTGCCTCCTGAATGGAGAGAAGGTCTTTATCTACAAAATTCATTTCTCTGTTCTCCCTTCAACCGGGATACGTTCTATTCCTGCTCCGGCGCAGCGATTGCATATCTCTTGATGATCTTTACAAGATCCGGATGAGGTCTTGGGATTACAACACAGCTGTAAATCTCAGCGCCCATATCGCTTACTGCTTTCACTCCTGCATCAACTGCAGTCTTGCAGGCTCCTACATCTCCGCGTACCAGAACGGAAATATATCCGGAAGCTACGTTCTCATAACCAACAAGTTCAACATCTGCAGCTTTACACATTGCATCAGCTGCTTCTAATGCGAATACCAAACCAAATGTTTCAATTGAGCCGATGGCTTCATATCTTTCCATATACTGTTTTCCTCTCTTTACGCGTCAATATCATGTACTGATACAATGTCGCCGACTTCTTTGATGGGTCTTGGCATTACATTATGTGCAGTCAGTTTGCCGATGGCTGCTGCTGCTTCTGCGCCTGCATCAACGGCGGCACGTACGGCTGCCACATCACCCTTTACCATAATGGTTACCAGGGTAGAGCCTACGTTTTCATAGGAAATTAATTCTACATCTGCTGCTTTTAACATCTTATCTGCTGCTTCCAGAGCCGGAGTTAATCCGAGAGTTTCTACCAGCCCTAATGCTTCATCTCCGTAATATCTCACCTTCGTAAACCTCCTGAAATTTATTTGCGGTATTTCTTGTCTACGTACTTGTCTACGGTTGCCTTGCCATCGTCGTTAATTGCATAACGCATGCGCAGATCACCCTTTTCATCTAAATCATAGCTTTGTAAGTTAACCAGTCCGTTTGCCTCTAAGGACATAACGTGATCCATATAACGATCTTTCGTAAACTGACGTTCACTGCCGTACTCTGACTTTAAAGCTCCCATAATCTGGGCGATGTCAGCACTTTCTACTCCGTATAAATAATTTAAAACCGCTGTTCTTGCAGGTAATAACATTTTTTATTCCCCTTTCCTGAATAAATCCAGTGGATTCATGGTAACTACAATCGCACCTAATACGATTACGATAGAGCCGATTACAATCGTAGGGGTAACTGCCTGTCCCAGAAACAGGATACAGAAGAAAACGCCCCAGAACGCATATGTTACATTTAAGGACATACCAATCGCACAGCCAACCGTAGAGTTGCTCTTATACCAGCAAAGGAAAGATACTGCTGCGCTTAAGCCTGCAACTGCAAGCCAGATAACTGGAATTCCTGCTGTTAAAGTTCCGCCTAAAAGTCCTAAGCCTCCAACGATAGGAAGAATTACGAATAAGTCTATAATACCGGAGATGAGCTGACGTAAGTTTACAGCAACATCAGTGTCAATCATAGCTCCGCCGTAGGTAGAGAATACACCTTCCAGCGCCCAGCATATTGCTGCGATGAAGGAGAAGATAATTCCCAGAGTGAAGTTATCACTGCCTTCCGGTTTAGCCCAGTTGATAATAATGGCACCAGCTACGCATACAACCATACCAACCATAACTCTTTTTGTAATTTTCTGTTTTAAGAAGATCCAGGCAAAAATTGCACCAAACAAACTGCATAATGCGGAGATCGGGATTGCGTAAGCTCCTGCCATGGCAAGACCAACCAGATAAGCGCCGTTTGCAATAGGTCCGCCAAGAATGGATCCGATTACAATCATTTTTCCAGGGAATGTATTAAGACTTCTGCCCATCTCACGGAGACGGCCGCTCTTTGCATTGTATGCAGTCAGCCAGATTCCTGCGAAAAGGTCATTTAAGCCGGATAATACATATGGTCCTGCTAAAAGGCCTGCTGCGCTGGCAAGAGGTTCATAGTAGCCGGCTACCAGTACAAGAACTGTATAAATTCCGTAGGTAAGTCCGGAGAATGCACCGGTTGCCATTCCAGTTGTCCTGAATTTTTTGTTAATAGCTGCCATTTTCGCATCCGCAGATGCTGATGTCATTCCTTGGTTACCCATTACTTAATCTCCTTTTTATCCTTCGGAAGAATTGTCTCAACTTCTGCATGTGGACGTGGAATCACGTGTACAGATACCAGTTCTCCAACTCTCTGTGCTGCTGCTGCGCCTGCGTCAGTAGCTGCTTTTACTGCACCTACATCACCTCTTACCATAACAGTAACAAGTCCGCCGCCTACAAATTCTTTACCAACAAGTGTTACATTTGCTGCTTTTACCATAGCGTCTGCAGCTTCGATTGAGCCGATTAAACCTTTTGTTTCGATCATTCCTAATGCATCATATTTCATTGTTTAGTCCTCCTTTTTATTTAGCAATTCAAATGGGTCAACGGATACCAGTACAGCTCCGATGATAATGATAATAGAACCAATGATAATGGTCGGGGTTACTGGCTGTTTGATAAACAGGATACAAAACAGCACGCCCCAGAACGCGTAGGTGATGTTCAGTGACATTCCCACGGCACAGCCTATCGTGCTGTTTGACTTATACCAGCAGAGATAGGAGATAGCCGCACAGAGACCGGAAACGATCAGCCATGCAATGGGAGGCAGGGAAAAGAGTGTGCCTTTTAAAAGTCCCATACCGCCTACGATAGGTAGAATTACAATTAAATCTACAATTCCGGATAAAAGCTGACGGATATTGATTACTACATCTGAGTCAAGCATTGCACTTCCGTAAGCTGCAAATACGCCTTCCAGCGCCCAGCCAACTGCTGCTACAAAGGCACAAATGATACCAAGAGTAAAGTTGGTGCTGCCTTCTGGTTTTACCCAGTTAATAACGATTGCTCCGACAACACAGATCAGCATACCAAGACCAACTCTGGGTACGATTTTCTGTTTTAAGAAGATCCGTGCAAATAATGCTCCGAAAAGAATGTACATGGCAGAAATCGGGATTGCATAAGCTCCTGCCATTGCCAGGCCCATTAAGTATGCACCGCTGGCAATTGGTCCTCCTACAAGGGAACCAAGTAAAATGATTTTGCCTGGAAACAGTTTTAAGCTTCTTCCGATCTCACGTATTCTTCCGGTCTTTATGTTGTACACAGTAAGCCAGATCCCGGCAAATAAGTCATTGAGACCAGATGTTACGTAGGGAGCAGCAAAAAGCCCCACTGCCCCGGCAAGTGGTTTGTAGTATCCGGCGATCAGTACAAAGGTGGTGTATAACCCGTACATGAGACCGGATATCAAACCGGTTGTAACGCCAATTCGTTTAAATTTCTTTCGCGCTTCCGTCATTTAAGTTTCCTTCCCCATCTGAATAGTGCACAAAATTTAAGTTGTCCTGTTGCTTTTTCTTTCACGTTCAGCTGAAAACGTTTAGAAAATGCACGACGCCTGTTAATGTTACTAATTTTCTAGTGGCTGCCTGCATTTTTCTATGCATTTAGTATAGGACTTCCCCCTATGGGGAATGTCAACTGATTTTTTTTTATTTTTACACCAGTTTAAATGGTAATTTTTACCCTGATGCTCCACACATAAAAAAGGCTCTCCTGAAACAGAAATTTTTACTCATTTCTGTTCCAAAAGAACCTGTTAGATTACCTTTTTAATCCGTTGGGTCTGCGGTTCATGCTCCCCTACTGGCGGTAAACCGGGACAATCACTTCTGTTACGAACTCTTCCGGGTTCCTGGTCGTCCAGTAATCCACCACATAACGTTCGAAGCTTTCTTTCCCACACTGATATCCCCGCTTGGCTGCCCAGCTTACAATCCGTTCGTATTCTTCGTCTATGGTCTCATGTTTTCCAATATGATAGACGGAAGCGACCATGATACCTCCATAAGTCTGACGGTTTAAGCATTCCTTGCAGGGGTGAATGGCTTTCTGCATAATGGTTGCAGTATTGCAATTGCCTTTCATCTTATCCTCGAAGGAGTCAAACTTAAGAATTACAGGGCCTGTAATCTCATTCTCAGCCTTTTCAAGATGATTGGTCCATTCTATATTAATAATGGATTCCATATAATTGTATCCAAAACTCTGTGTCAGGCTGCAAAACGTGGACTCCGGAAGGAATCTCACAGATACCTCATGTACATTGTTCTGGAGCACCATTTTGGCTTCCTGAATCAGCTCGTACCAATCCTTAACAGCTACATAGCTGTTGTGAATCTGTTGCTCCTGAAGGCAGAGCTGGTCGATTTTGTTGCGGAAATTCTGTTCCAGATAATAGTAGGTATTGCCCTCAACAAGCCCCTGCATCTCTTCCAGCTTAAATCCCATTTGCTTATAATACTTTACAACTGGTACGGTCATAAGTGTTTCTTTGTTGTAATAGCGGTAGCTGTTCTCCTTACATATCATATCTGGTGATATGATTCCGATCTTGTCGTAAAAACGCAGAGCCTTTGTTGAAATGTTGCAGATCTTACTCACTTCCCCTATTGAGTACAGTTTTTTTTCTTCCATGTAAACCCCCATAAGCACTGGCATTGTCTATGTGTTCCGTGTTCGATTTACTCATTTTATCATTCGTACTATATACATATAGAACCAGTATAATCCTTCCCGTATAGGGGAATGTCAATACCTACTTATTTGTTATTTCTTTTCAAAAAAAACCACAGGTTCCTCCTTTCACCGGATTGACCTGTGGTTTTATGAGTCTGATTATTTTACCTGCTCTACCATCTGCAGAATGTCTTTCTTGGATTTTACTCCTACAGAAGTTGCCGCCAGCTTACCGCCCTTGAAAATTCCTACCGTAGGAATGCTCATAACCTTAAACTGTCCGGCAAGATCCGGCTCATTGTCCACATCAACCTTACCAATCTTTAAACCGGAATGATTCTCAGATGCAATCTCATCAAGAACCGGTGCAAACATCTTACATGGACCACACCAGGTTGCCCAGAAATCCACCAGCACTACATCGTCAGTTTTTAAAACCTCTTCATCAAAGTTCTGCTTTGTTAATGTTACGATTGACATATGTTACTCCTCCTTCATTCTATCTCATATTTCAGGGAAATTGCTTTATTCCATTAGTCTTATCATTATTTCATGGATTATGCCCTGTTATGTACAGGACTGTATATCCTCTGAATTTCTCTTACTTTGTTTTGTTACTGTTATTATAAAAGTTACAGTTGTATTTGTCAATAGAATTTTGCAATTTATTCTACATCCAATCCCAATATTTTTATCATTGCCAGGAACTTATCCTTTATTTCTGACAGACTGACAGTCTCTTCCCCTTCTGCAGTAAGTTTTTCCGGCTCCAGTACTCCGGCTGAAATTCTTCCGCCCTGGTATCCACCGCTAAGCTTAAGTCTGAGATTTAAGTCCTTCTTATTGTATATAATATTCAATTCTTTTATCTGAAAGGCACGTTTTTTATCATCACCATTTCCAAAATACACCGTGGTGTCAAAACTGATTTCACCATCCGTTCCAGTTATCTGACCGGATAAAAGTGCTCCCTGATTTTCTACTCTTTGAAATCCAACATAGGCCAGATCCGGTATAATGACCTGTGAAATGGAGAGATCTTTGCGTATGGAAAAGAGAACTTCCTGATTTTCCCCTTCTGTCCTTCGTTCTTTCAACAGTTTCGCCCAGTTTTTTGGCTCACTTCCGGGAACTTCCTCCATCAGCTCACCTGTCTCCTGCAAAATGGATTCAAACTGTTTTGCCGGAACCAGCGCCCGAATGGTAACACCGTTTTTGTCTCTTCCTGTAAACTCAACCCGGCTTTTACCTACCACATCAATGATGTGGTCTTCCAGCTGCTTTAAGCTATTTTCCATCTTTTCCTTCTTCTGAGGGATGGGGGATACTCCAATCTGATCCTTAACATCAGCCTGTGTTGTTTTAACCAGCGCTGCAGAGATCTGGGGCACATGTATTACCACCCTGTCAGGATCTGCCCAATATTGTGCTCCCTCCCGAATCGCTCCGAGAAAGTATACATCTACTTTACCCTGGGCAAATGTATTCTCAGAATTTCGCTGTTCTGTGACGGAAATACCAAGCCCCCCGGGAAGAATCAGTACCGACTTACCATTTAGGTAAGCTTCGTCTGCAACCAGTTTGAAGGAATCCTCATACGCGTTTCCATCTCCCTTTTCACTTCCCCAAAGCTCCTTTAGCATACCCTGTGTCTGTAGTGCAGAGCGGCCAAGATAAAACCTGGCATAATAGATAGGAAGATAATGCCAGCCTGCTGCTGCAAGAATAATAACCGCCACTGTGATCCCTGCTGCCCACATGATGGGTTTCTTCTTATTATTACATGATGCCGGTTTGGCTGAGTTTTTCTTCAAAAAATTCATTAAGTTCAAGCACCTTCTTCCTTAATACGATTCCCACCAACAGGGAGAGCGGAATATACACCAAAACATTTCTGATGTCAATCCAGTAAGCATTTTTATAAAGTCCTGCCACACATTCCCTCATGGCGTTAATCAAGTGAGTGAAAGGAAGCAGGGGATTTACCATCTGGAAGAATTTTGGTGTTACCTGAATGGGGAATGTACCGCCAGATCCAGCTACCTGTATAACCATAAATACAACAACGATGGCTTTTCCTACGTCTCCAAAAGATACTGTCATGGAGTACGTTATATTTGTAAAAATAATACTTGCAATCACCGCAGCCAGCACAAATTTACCCGGTTCTAAGCACTGGATTTTCAGCATATAGAGATCGCCCAGGGAAACAACCAGTGCCTGTAAAATTCCAAGAAGCATAAACGTAAGGTATCTGCCGAAATATGTTTCATACAGCTTCAGGCCCTCTGCCCGTGAAGGCTCCACTTTTGTTTTCAATAATGCCACCAGGATCAGGCCTCCGACCCAAATAGCAAGTATGGTATAAAATGGTGCCATGGCTGAACCATAATTTTCTACCGGATATATTTTATTTGTCTGCATATCCGTAGGCTTCATCATAAAGTCACTGAACCGTTCCGGATCATTCTTCATGATGTCCATTATTTTGTTCAGCTGCTTATTATCTGCAATTTTATTCACATCTTCGATCATATCATCAACACGTTCCTGGCTCTTATTAATCAGATTCAGGGAACTGTCCAAAGCTTCAATGAGGCTTTGAGATGAAGTATTGACGCTGGTCAGGGTGGTATCAATCTGTCCTACCAGATTTCCAATGCTTCCAAGTGCTCCTGCAGTAGTACCAAGAGCTTCATAGGTTTTATCCAGACTGTCTTTTAAAGGTACCTCAACCTTACCCTTATAGAAATTATTAATATCAGAGATTGTGTTATATGCCAGAGAGAGACTATCCCCAATATCATCTTTCATATCACTTGGTAATCTTCTGGTCTCTTTAACCGTTTTTTCCGCTGACTGAAGTTTTACCAAAAGATCCTGCTGCTGTTTCACTGCAGTACCTAAATCCTGCTGGATCTGAGTCACATCTGTTAATTTAACAGGAAGCTTGGTATTGATATCAGTTAAAAGCTTGCCGAAACTGTTTAACTCGGTGATCATGGCGGAAGTCATGCTTTCCATGGCTTTTAAGGTATTGATTGCTGCATCGGCTGATGTATCTGATATATTACCAAGCACATTAAATGTTTCATATACCGTTTCTTCTGTCTTGGTAATCTGGTCTAGCGTATCATCCACTCCTTGCGTAACGATATCTGACATCCCTCTTGTGGAATCAACCAGTGTCCTGGCGCTTTGGGCGGTGTCTTCTCCTGAAGTTATCATCTTGTTTACGTCTGGCAGGGTACCTTTCACTCCGTCATTTAAGCTGTTTACTGTACGAAGAGTTCCTTTTAGTACCCCAATGGTATCCGTAAGCTGATTAAGACTGTCTTTGATCTCATTCAGGGAGGTGATGGCATCCCCTCTGTCTGTGTCTTTCTTGGTGCTCCAGTCATCGGAATATCCATTTATCAGTTTTCCCATCACTTTGGATGCAGAACTGATAAATGTTTCATTGATCTGCTGCTGTACGCTGGCTACGCCCTTATCCGTGATCTTAGTTGCAACAGCATTCTTTTTTTCATTTACATAATATTGTAAAACCGGCCGTTCAATATGGGAAGTCAGAACGCTTGATATCTTCGTACTGAAGTCTTCCGGTACAATCACTGCAGCATAGTATTTCCCGGACTCCACCCCCTCCATGGCATCGTCCTTATCCACAAACTGCCAGCCGATTTTATCATTTTTTCTAAGTTCATCAAGAATCATCTCACCAATATTGATGGATGAATCATCAATATCAGAATCAAAAATGCTGTCAATGGAGGCGCCTTCATCCAAATTGACAACTGCAACCTTTAATCCCTTGGTATTTGCATAGGGATCCCAGCTTGCAGCTATATTAAACCAGGCATATAATGCAGGTAACAGGGTGAGCCCAAAGGCAATCAGCATTGCTACCGGGTTGGAAAATATATGCTTTAAGTCTCCCACGAATATTTTAAGTATGTTTTTTACATGATTTATCATGCTTACCTCCCTTGTAATGGATTCATAAATATGAAGTGAATAGCTATGTATTATAATATTTTATTGCACTAAATGCAATGTCTTATTCTGTTAAAGAAATTTCTTAATTATTATTAACCAGAATACCAATATTATTAAATAGAGCATTTTCTATACCAGTGACAAAAAAACTCGGACTTCCCAAAAGGAAATCCGAGTCTTTATTTATTATAATGAAACGGTATCAGGGTCAGGCTTCTTGGTCATATATAATGCGATTGTGTCAATTATTTTTATCTGGCTTCCAGCATTAATAACAGCTTCCCTGATCCCTTCATAAAATCTGGTTTTATAGGGTTCTTCTAATGTTATATGCTCCACCTGGGTTCCTGCTAAGTATTCCACATATTGGTCTGCGTTTAAAAATCTTTCTTTTTTCCATTCGTAATAGTTTAAGTCAGTAAATCCATAATTGAGAACATGTTCGTAGTCCAGTTTGCACGTATACTTTGTTTCAACATAAAAATGCTTTCTGTATACTTCCTCCATCTGTTCATACAACTCTTCATTCCCACTTTTGTAATCGGAGTATGTCATGAACATAGCCAGGATCCCACCTGGTTTTAAAAGGTCGAAAATTTTGGGAAATCCAATGTTCTCTGGAATCCACTGTATAGTTGCAGCGGAGTATATGAGGTCAAATTTTCGGTATTCAAAATTGTGGGTCTCAAAGTCATCATTTACAATATGGAAATTATTATATGTACCAAATTTGTTTGTCATGAACTCCGCAAAATTTTCCCCCAGTTCAATCGCCAGATAGTCACATCCTGTCTTTAGGAAAGGCTCCGTGGCCTGCCCTGTCCCCGGTCCGATTTCCAGAGCTGATTTGTGGGGTCCCAGATCTGTAAGGGTGATTATTTCGGAATAAAGCTCCTCACAATACCTTGGTCTCCATTTATCAAATTGTTCCGGGATTGTGTCAAACGTTTTTCTGAAATCCATATCTTCTCCTTTGTGGTCTAAATCTGCCGTACTGCCCCATTCTTAAAATTATCATACCACTGACTCATTTCCTCATCACTGTCAACTTTAAGGATTTTAAAAATCTCATAGGCGAATTCAACGGCAGCCGTTTCATTGGCAGTCATGATCCCTCCATCTACTACGACCTGAGCGGGGATATAGAGGTCTTCCCCTTTGTAATTTTTTACGCCCTTGAAATACTCCAAAGAATCTCCGGTATGCTTAACATGATCAAGGAATCCGTGCTTACACAGGAAATAGGTTGCACCACAGATTGCTGCTACTGGAATATTCCTATCGATGAGCTGTTTGACAAATTCTTTTATTTCTATATAATCGTTTTCTTCCCAGGAAAGACCTCCCGGCATAATTACCATGGCAAGATCGTCATAGGAATGGTAATCTTCAATGGTATAATCAATGCTGGCTTTGATACCGCCCATTGAGGTTTTAGGATGATTATCGATTGCTATGGTTTTTACTGTATAATCGGAAAATGAATTAATTACGGCAATTGCATAACTTCCTTCCCAGTCGCACCATTGGTGAGTTAATAGAATTAGGACTTCTTTTTTTATAATATTGGTTCCTCCCCCCAGGCTGCATTTAAAGTTTTAAACCTGTATTATAATTATATTATCTAATAAACTCTCAATTTTCAAGAGTAAGCTTTGTACCTCAATAAATATTTGGAGATTTGAGGCAATAAGATTATGGAAATACTTTTTACTTACCATGATAAACGGTCATAGGAATGTTGAGAGTACTGGTAGATTATGGTATGATGTTAGTTGCAGGGGGAAGACACCCATAATAAAAAACGAAATGCAGGGGGAAGGCACCCATAACAAAAAACGGTAAAAGAGGTGATATTATATCAAAGCAAATTAATGTAGTGGATTGCAGTGATATTCCTTTAGAACCAACCTATCCGAAACGTGCACTACAGCTGGTCAAAAATCAGCGGGCAGATTGGATCTCAGAAGATACTATCCGCATGAAGCTGCAATATGTGGAGGGAAATTTAATGACTGTAGAAAATACCGTAACAGAATCTATTGATTCTTCAACACATGAATGTTCTGAAGAAATAAAGGGCATACAAACTCCAGATGATGAAACTCTCATGGAACTTGCAAAACGAAGACTTGCTATAAAGAGAAATCTTTTTTACCAAATGCTGGACTATATGCTTATTCTAATGTGTTTTGCTTTTTTAGTTTTAGTCTGGGACAGGGAAACGAAAGCTTTGGTTTCTTTTATTTTTAGTTTGTTCTGGGGAATACGGCTGATGTACCGGATTTATAAATTTGCAAAGCCCTCTTTTCAGAATGGGATTGGAGCTTATATAAAGAAGAGAAATGATTATCAGTTGGAATCGGAATTTAATCGGTTGAAGAAAGAATATTTGAATAATCATTGAGACAAATATTAAATTCCTCTTAATGCGTACATAATAATTTTAAGCTGTAATGACAAAATCCCCCAGCCTGAACACCAGGATGGGGGATTTTATAACTATTTATAATGCAATCATCATTCCACCCACGCCCCATCACTACCTACTTTATATCCATCAGGGGTCGTTGTATTGGTGTACATGGCACCATCATTACCACAGTAATACCACTTTGATTTCCAATTGATCCAACCGGTAACCATGGTTCCCGATTCATTCATAAAATACCACTTATCATTCTTATATTGCCAACGGCTTCCAGGCCCTTCCAGGCCCTTCTTCGATTTGCCAAAACTGATTCTTGAAGCATCTTCGGAAGTGACCTGAAAAGCATCTGACTTACACCATGTTCCCTTGAGGGAGGAATCCGTTACTGCACGGACCTGATAGGAGTACTTACCCTCTTTTGTTATATAGGCAGACAAATCATAATTGGGGTCTTTCGTAATAAAAGAGCTTATTAATCCACTGCCACGGTACAGTCTTAACTGATATTCATCGGCTTCACTTACCTTATCCCATCTCACCAGACCGTTTGTCTTATCCCATTTCATCCCATTTACATTAAGATCAATCACGTTCAGACTATGGTTGCTGTTATTGTCATTTAAAGCATCAAATATGATATATATTTTCATATCTGTTTCATTCATCAGGCCGCCGATTACAGTTCCTTTGGTTCCGGTAATTTTTATATTTTTCACAGCTCGATTAGAAAAAGTATAATTGCCATCAGTCCTGAGCCGAACCACAAGCGTTGGCCGGTCAATATCCTTAAAATCACCATCCGGCTCATCTATATCGTATACTTTATCTAAGTGATACATATTAGAATCGGTTGAAACCACTACATCTAAATCACCGCCTCCGCTTGCCGATCCTCCAGCTGATAGGATATCCACCGAAACATCATTGATTGTACTGGAAGCCGCCATAGAAGTAAACGGAGCTGCCAGAATAAAGAAAGCTGTACCTAAAGTAATCAAAGTCTTACTGCCACAAAACATATCATTCCCTCCTGCATACATTGATTCTGCACCAACAATTAACATCTACAACCGTAAATTATATTAAAAGTCTACGTCTGTAGATGTTAAAAGTCAAGAGATTCATTAAATTGTAAGAACTTCTACATTCTGCGCTCCCAAAACCTTATAACTCCAGTTACCGTCCCCGCCTTCCACAGAAAGCCGAATTACATCTGCTTCCCGAACTGCCTTTACGTTCATCATAACTTTGCCGCTTAAATCAGTAACCGATGTTTCACAGATTCCCTCATCTTCAAATACAGACAGCCAGAATTCTACCCCGTCACCAAACTCATAATCAGTCCTGCTGTCACAATTGCCAACCGCTATAATGCTGTTTTCTCTCACTAAAACCGGCAGACTGAAATAATCAAATGTTTCCTTCTTCCAGCTTCCTCCTTCTATCACCTTTTCACTCAGCAAATTCACCCATTTCCCATCCGGCAGATAATACTCCACATCTCCTGATTCTTTAAAAACAGGAGCTACGAGAAGACTGTCCCCCAGCATATACTGTCTGTCAAGAACCTCACATGCCCGGTCCTCAGGAAATTCCATAAACATGGGGCGCATGACTGGAATCCCATTTTCATGGGCTGCCACTGCCTGCCTGTATAAATAGGGCATTAACCTGCATTTCAGTTTGACAAATTTCCGGAGTACATCACAGGCCTCCTCGTCAAACAGCCAGGGAACCCGGTAGGAAGATGATCCATGAAGACGGCTGTGTGAACTTAAGAGACCAAACTGGCACCAGCGTTTATACACATCAGCGGTTGCAGTGCTCTCAAAACCACCAATATCATGGCTCCAGAATCCAAACCCGGAACAGGCCAGAGACAAACCGCTTCGAAGAGTCTCAGCCATGGACGGATAAGAAGCAGAACAGTCTCCTCCCCAATGAACCGGAAACTTCTGACTGCCTGCCGCAGCAGAACGGGCAAATAAAACTGCCTCGCCTTCTCCCCGCTCTCTCTCAAGCAGTTCAAAGACAGCTTTGTTATATAAATATGTATAGTAATTATGCATCCGTACCGGATCAGACCCATCGTGATATACAA